>DATGOR010000046.1:0-4941 GCA_035305805.1 Vicingaceae bacterium
GATTAGGAAAACCAATTGACAAAGATGAGTGGGGAATGAATCCACAAAGAATAAACGCCTATTATAGTCCTATTATGAACGAAATTGTTTTTCCTGCTGCAATTTTGCAGCCTCCATTTTTTAACCCTGAAGCTGATGATGCTATTAACTATGGTGGAATTGGAGCAGTTATCGGACACGAGTTTTCCCACGGATTTGATGATAAAGGAAGCCAGTTTGATGGCGATGGAAACCTTAAAAATTGGTGGACAGAAGCCGATTTAAAAAACTTTGGCGAACGTACAGCAAGATTAGTCAACCAATTTAATAGCTACGAAGTAGCTGAAGGGAATAAAGTTAATGGCGAGCTTACCCTTGGCGAAAACATTGCTGATATTGCCGGATTAACCTTAGCATATTACGGTTTACAAAAAGCTGTTGAAAAGAAAGGAAAACCGGAATTAATTGATGGTTTCGACCACAACCAACGTTTCTTTTTAGGATGGGCACAGGTTTGGCATACCAATGCTAAAGATGAATTCCTTATCAACCAAGTAAAAACAGATCCACATTCTCCTACTCGCTATAGAATTATTGGCCCATTGGTTAATATGAAAGAGTTTCATAGTGCTTTTGGCTGTAAAGAAGGAGAAATGGTTGCTCCCGATAGTTTAAGAGTTACTATTTGGTAGAAGAATTGAACCACATAGGAACATAGAAAAAAGAAGGTTAATATAGCCTCACAAAGTGTTTCCATAAAATGGAAACAAGCTAAATGAAACTTAAATTAACTCTTCTACTTTGTAAATACTATGTTGCTATGTGGTTTAAGTTTTAAAAAGGTCGGAATAAAATTAACTTATTCCGACCTTTTTTATTTTTGACTGTTTACCTTTGCCAATATGAGTTTAAAACAAAAAGACAAACAATGATTTTTAATTATTTTCTTACATTATTGACAGTAGTTTTCTTGTCTGCTTGTAGTTTTAACAAAATTTATTTGCAACCAACTAAAATTCCTGTTGACACTAGAAAGCTGACAATGAAATCAGCAACTGAAACTACTTTAGTTCAATTTAGTGATAATACTTATCAGCCCACATTTTTGAAAAACGTAAAAGACACTATTGAATTTGACTTCACAATTGAAAGCGTTGTTTTTGAAAGTTCAAATGGAAATAAACTAAATGGTTGGATTCTAAAGCCAAAAAATGAAACTCCTACTATTACATTATTGCATTTTCATGGAAACGCTGGTTTTATAATTAGCCAATTCCAAGCAATGACACCTTTAATAAAAAATGGTTTTCAAGTTTTCGTTTTTGACTATAGTGGTTTTGGTTTTTCAGAAGGTAAAGCTACAAGAAAAAATGTGCTAATTGATGCTAATTCTGCTTTAAGCTATGTAAAAAGCAGATCAGATATTAAAAACACCAAATTGATTATATACGGACAATCTTTAGGTGGACATTTATCAGCAGTAATTGCATCTCAAAGACAATCTGAAATTGATGGATTAGTAATTGAAGGTGCTTTTTCTTCTCATAAAGATATCGCAGCAGAAACAGCAGCTATTTTTGGCAGATTGTTAGTGAGTGAAAAATATAGTGCTTACAAATCAATCCGAGCATACAAAAAACCTGTTTTAATTATTCATAGCACAGAAGATGAAGTAATTCCCATAAAAATGGGACGGAAAATATTTAAAAATGCTAATACTCCAAAGGAATTTTATGAAATTAAAAAATGTCATATGTGTGGACCTGAATTTTACACTGATAGCATTTCCAAAAAAATTATTAGTATGCTTAATGATTAAAGATAACTACCCTAAAATGTACTTTCGTTAGATAATTTTACAAGATACAGCTATAAAGGTATTGAACATAAAAACATTATTGAATTTATTTACGATGTTTAATAAATGAATAACATGAATCTCAAGCAAAAAGACAAACAATACATTTGGCATCCGTTCGACCAACAAAAAGGTGCTGATGTAATTCCTATTGTGAAAGGCAAGGGAGCTTTTGTTTTTGATGAAGCCGGTAAGCAATATATTGATGGATTTTCCAGTTGGTGGGTAAACATTCATGGGCATGCTCACCCTTATATTGCACAAAAAATTTACGAGCAGGCACTAGAATTAGAACATATTGCTTTTGGTGGATTTACACATCCTCAAGCAGTAAAACTTTCGGAAAGATTAATTCATTTGCTGCCAACAAATATTGAAAAAATATTTTTCTCGGATAATGGTTCTACCGCCAATGAAGTTGCTCTGAAAATGGCTATTCAGTATTGGTACAACAAAGGCGAAAAACGAACACGCTTTATCGCATTAGAGAACGATTACCATGGCGATACTTTTGGGAGTATGAGTTTAACCGCCAGAGGTGGTTTTAATGAACCTTTTGAAACACTTTTGTTTCATGTTGATTTTGTGGCACCTCCAACAGAAAAAAACAAATTAGCAGTTTTAAATGAGTTTGAAAATTATTTAAAAACCAATGAAATAGCTGCTTTCATTTTTGAACCCATTATTCAAGGAGCAGCCGGAATGTTAATGCACTCTCCGGAAATTTTATCGGAAATGATAGGCATGTGCAAAAAATATGGAGTTGTTACCATTGCAGATGAAGTGTTTACAGGTTTCGGAAGAACAGGGAAATGGTTTGCTTCCGATTATTTTCAGCACCAACCGGATATTTTTTGTTTGTCCAAAGGAATTACAGGTGGCTTTATGCCATTAGGAATTACAGCCGTTTCGGATACTATTTACCATGCTTTTTATTCAGATAATGCCAAGCATACTTTTTTACACGGACATTCTTACACGGGAAATCCTCTTGCTTGTGCGGCTGCCAATGCTTCGTTAGATTTATTTGAAACAGAAAGTACTTTTGATAAAATTGAACACATTTGCCAATTACAAAAAACATTTATTGAAAGCATTCAACAACATAAAAAAATTAGAAATGCCCGATATTTTGGTACCATTGCCGCTATTGAATTACAAACTGACGGTAAGAGTAATTATTTTAACTCCAAAGGCAAAGAAGCGTATCAATTTTTGTTGAAGAAAGGAATCATTCTGCGACCACTCGGCAATGTGATTACCATCATTCCGCCATATTGTATTTCCGATGCTGAATTAAATACGATTTACCAAGCAATTATAGCTTATTTGGAGCTAGTTTAATTCAAATCCAACTCTTTCTCCATCATCTTTTTAAATGCTTCTCTTTCTTTTTGACGACTGGCTTTAACATTGTCCATAGCTTTTTGAATGAGCACTTCTCTTTCTTCGGTATCAACAATTTTCCCGGGTTTTTCAATTTTCATATCGGGAGTAATGCCTATTTCTTCTAAGATTTCATCAATAAAAGAGATTTTATCTAGACCAAAATAAATCCTAATGAGCTCTTTGTGTTTGTTAGCGATTAATAAATCTTGTATGCGAAGTTCTTTAATATCTTGATAACCAAAACCTAACTTAGATTTTTTTGTTAATATTCTTAAATTAACACTATAACTTCCTTTAAATTTATCACTTAAATCCACAACACAAAAAATTTATAATTAAAAAAATGAATTCTGCTTAATACGTTTGTTGCATTACCTCATTCCAAGGGAAAACGGATGTAAAAACAAATCCCCAAAAGACAATGTAAGCAATAAAAATAAGTACAAATAATGCAGATAATGAAACCCCAATAATAGCACAAATTTTACCTGCTTTTAAATTACTGTAAGACGCAGCAGTATAAGTGTCTGGGAAAGCTTTGTACATTTTAGCAGACTTGTTGGCTAACACAATGGCAACAATACCAAGTACTAATCCCGGAAAACCATAACAAACACAAGTTACAATAGATAAAATACCAAAAACCAATACCAGTGTGGCATTTGGTAACTCTTGTTGGTTTATTGGTTGTTGAGGTGTTTCCATGTGGCAAAGGTATTAAAAAAAAGCATGGTAAATAAGAATTCTCTAAGTTTAGTTGGTTAGATTTTATCTTTTATTAGTAAGAAATAAATTAACCCTACGCCAACTAACACACTTATAAGAATATTGCTTACTGCCCAAGTTACATTTCCTTGCTTTAAAAGTTCAACGGTTTCATAACTAAAGGTAGAAAAAGTGCTAAATCCGCCACAAAAGCCTGTGATAATAACCAGCTTTGCTAACGAGTTCTCTAAAAATTTCCCATTAAAATACACTAAGGTAAGTGCTAAGATGATACAACTTAAAATATTGGAAATAAATGTTCCTAAAGGGAAGTTGGTTGCTACCATGCTAAGCGTTGCTTTAGAAATTCCGTAGCGACAAAGCGTACCTAAACCTCCAGCAAGAAATAAAAGTGCTATTTGTAACATTAAATATCCATTTTTAGGGTTAACTTATCGTTTAATTTTTTCAATATAAAAGCCACAGCGTATCCAATTAAAATTCCTAGCATTCCACCCACTGCTATATCGGCCGGATAATGAACTCCCAGATAAATTCTGCTGTAAGAAACTACTGTTGCCCAAACAAGCATCCATAATAACATTTTAGGGAAATGTTTACGTAAAATGATGCCCATAAATGCTGCTAGTGCAAAAGTATTGGCAGCATGAGAAGAAACAAACCCGTACTTTCCTCCACAACCATCAACCAAATGAATTAAATGAGCAATATCATTGTTATGACAAGGTCTGTAACGCATAAACACCTCCTTGAACCAATACACAGAAATTTTATCACTAAGAAAAATAAGAGCAACCACGGCAAGAATAAAATACATCATTTTCCATTTTAACTTTAAAGTAGCAATGACAAATAATAAAGCATATAGTGGTATCCAAAAAAATCGACCTGAAAAATATTCAAATAATACATCAAAAAATGGAGTGTGTAAGCCATTTAGGAACAAGAAAAGTTGCGTGTCAATATCTTTGAGAAATTCTATGATAACA
>DATGOR010000047.1:0-3377 GCA_035305805.1 Vicingaceae bacterium
AAACATAAATACAGGCGAATGTATATCTGAGAAATTAACAAGCTCCGAAATGACAACAACTCAATTTTGCGAGTATATTATTGAGATTCAAAAATGGGCTTCTGAATTTTTAGGCGTATATATACCAAGCCCTAACGAAGAAATGATGCTTGATTTATAACTTAAAAGTGAATAAACAAAAATAATTAAAAATGGAAACAAAAGTATTATTTCACGGAGGCTGTCATGGTTGCACAATGCAGCAAGAAAAAGGATTAGGCTACTGCACTGGATGTATGTATTTTGAGGCTAACTGGAATTTACCAGACTTAAACGACGAACATAAACGTAGAGATGAACAAAAAGAAGCAATTAGAAATATAGCAAGGGCAATGGCTAATAAAAACTGATTGCTAACAGGGTGGCTTGGCGAAGGCTGCCTAACGTAAACTGCTTTAACTTTTAAATTATTACAAGATGAAAAATACAAACGAAACTTTAAATCAAGCCGATAACTCGGCATTGCACAAAACCAAAGTTAGCACTCGTTTATCAATCGGCTCAAATGTATGGACACCTTACGGAAGTGGGGGTATAGTTGAGGAGGAGGTGTTTAGAACATGTCAAAGATGGGGCGTAAAATTAGATAACAATCCATTTTCTTTCCCGATTGCATTTTTCTTTAAAAAAGAAGTTGAGCATATATTAGATTCTTGTCATTGTATCTTTGAATATAATGATTTAAGCCCTTTACTTGTTTGGCAATGCCCTAAATGCGATGAAGGAGAAAAATCATTTTGTAAAGAATGTGGGATGGAAATTTACGATTGCTGTTGCTCAGATTTAATGCATAGATAGAAAAATTCAAAGAGCCATTGGAGTCAACTCTTTGTCTTAGCTAAATAGGTCTTCACGGTCTGATGCCCGGACATGTTACAGGGTGCAGCTCTCTGCATAGGGCTACTTTTTAAATGATTGATAACGGCTGGGATACACTTTTTTAACTTTATATTATGACGATAGCAAACTGCAAACATTGCAAAACAAAATTTCAGCAAAAGGTATTCGGTCTTCGGTTCTGTTGTGAGACTGATGAGTGTCGTGAAGCGTGTGCAAAATTCGTTTTAGAAAAGAAAAAAAAGGCTATTGAACGTCTTACAAAGAAAAGAGAAAAAGATGTTTTGAAGGCTAAAAAAGAAAAGCTGAAAACGCTTTCTCAATACGAAGCAGAAGCAAAAAGAGAATTTCAAAAATACATAAGAAATAGAGATAAAGACTTACCTTGCATAAGCTGCGGGGCAAAAAACACTCTTTTTGATGCAGGGCATTTCCGTAAAGCTGAAATTTACTCAGGGCTTATTTTTGACGAAAGAAACACTCATAAACAGTGCAGGCGGTGTAATCGTTATTTAGGAGGAAATGAGGGAGAGTATCGTGTAGGGCTTGTAAATAGATTTGGTGAAGATTTCGTAAAACAATTAGAAAACGATTCCGTAAGGCTACGCAATTACAAGTACACGAAAGAGCAACTTATTGAAATTAAGAATCATTACAAAAATTTAAATAAACAATTTAAAAACTAAAATTATGCAAAGATTAGAAATTATCGGGCATATCGGAAAAGATGCCGAAGTAAAAGATTTTAACAACAATCAAGTAATTAATTTTCCTGTCGCTGTTTCCGAATCTTATACGGATAAACAAGGCAAAAAAGTAACCAATACTACTTGGTATGAGGTTTCAAAATGGGGTAACTCTACAAAATTAGCAGAATACCTTAAAAAAGGAACTCAAGTTTTTATTTCAGGAAAGCCAGGAGCAAGAGCTTGGAAAAAAGAAGATGGAAGCATAGTAACTGTCTTGTGTCTTAACGCTTCTGATATTAAACTTTTAGGTTCTAAACAAGAAGCTAAAACTACCGATAAAAGTCCTTTTAACACAGGTAATCAAGTTGAAGATGATGACCCGAGTAATTTGCCTTTTTAACGTTTTCAAGCTTGGCCAAACCGTATTATAAGATAGCTACGGTTAATTAACCGAAAAGCTAAATACGAATCACTAAAGAAAATAATTTAAAAAAAGAGGGAATGGGTAAAAAAGATTTAATATACAGTGACCAACTAAGTGTGTTTGGAAGCCGTGAAATTATCGGATTTGGTTCTGATGAATTTCACGTAAAAGAACTTGACAGAAATAAAGCAAACGACATAATTGTAAAAAACCATTATAGCAAGAAGTTTTATAATGCTACATACATTCATTTAGGTGTATGGATAAATAAAGAACTTTTAGGCGTTTTACAATTTGGGTATGCTATGAACCCTGCAAGCTGTGGAAGCGTAGTTGAAGGTACGGAACTTGACCAATATTTAGAACTTAATAGAATGTGGCTTGATGACAAAGCCCAACGGAATAGCGAAAGTATGTCAATTAGTTATGCTATTAGATACATAAGAAGTAAATTCCCTAAAATAAAATGGATACAATCATTTGCCGATGAAAGATGTGGGGGCTTTGGAATAGTTTATCAGGCGGCAAATTTTGAATTTTATGGTGAACATACGGCAACTTTTTGGACTTTGGACAATGAAGTTTATCACAATAGTTTAATGACAAGAAACCCAAAACTCTCAAAATCTGCTGCATTTTTACAAGCAAATAAAGAACGTGCAACAAGTGAAGAGCTAAGGCAATTTAGATACATTTACTGGATAGACCGTAAATGGAAAAAGAAAGTATTATTGAAACAGAAACCTTATCCAAAGCACTATGCTGAAAAACCTAACAACTTACACCTATGAAAGAATTACCAACACCAAAAACACAGAAACAAGAAGTTCTTTATGAGCTTATCAGGAATAGAACTATAAGCTACGAGAACTTTAATTATATGCAGGGTTATCGTATGCGTATGAGTGAGCTAAGAAGACACTTGCATATCATTTCTACTCCTGATAAAAGAACCAATAAGTATGGAAATCATTATACTATGATGTATCACACTTTACCCGAATCAGAAGTTGAAAAAGCGGTAAAACTTTATTTATCAATGCAAAAAATAATGGAAAGGGTTGATTTGTAATTTAAATTTTGTATATTTGTAGTGCAATATCTGTGGCGGATTTATTGCAATGGAAAATATAACGTATTTAAAACCTTAAAAGGAGTAGAGCCGCCACCTCGAAACTTTTAAGGTTTTTTGTTTAAAATATATTATTATGAAAAAATTAGAATTAAAACACTTAGCACCTTACTTACCTTATGAATTAACATTTGTTATCGAAAACGAAACGGAATTTTCTACTAATGGATTTGATGTAGAATTTGACAATGATAATTATATACCTAACGGTGTTTATCAATTAACTGGGATTAATTATGCGAATTCTTACTTGCCA
>DATGOR010000048.1:0-6994 GCA_035305805.1 Vicingaceae bacterium
TAACGTTATGGACTCAAATCTAATTTTGTTCCTAGTAACAGCAGCATTTCTCGGAGCTATTTTTGGGGTGTTGTACCTCATGAGTAAAAACTACAAGCCTAAAAAAAAAAGAAAGGTAAGATTAGAGGAAATCAAGAAAATGAGGGCTCTTAGAAATAGTCAGCGAGTTAAAGCATAATTGTTTTTATGCTTATTTACTTTGAATAGTTATTATTCCAACTGCTTTGCAAATATTTCTTTTATATTTTGTGATTGTGGTTAGCTATGCTCAACTTTGATGAAAAATACATAGAGTTGGAGCAGCAATATCAATTTCTTACCATCAAAAATGCCACTGAAGCAGCATACAAGGAAAAAGGCAGTAAATTTATTGCTTACACTTCTGCTATCTCCAACGAAGAAGATTTTAAATTATTCCTAGATGATATTAAATCACAACATCCTACAGCCCGACATTTTTGCTATGCTTTTCGTTTAGCTGTTAATGGCGAAGTTTTCAGATACAATGATGATGGCGAACCTAAAAATTCTGCCGGTTTCCCTATTTATGGACAACTACTTTCTAAAGAATTAACTTTTGTAGCGGTTATTGTAGTTCGTTATTTTGGAGGCACAAAATTAGGTGTAGGAGGATTGGTTAATGCGTATAAAACTGCTGCCAAATTAGCACTGGATAAAGCGGAAGTGGTGATTAAAAAACTTACCAAAAAGTTTGAATTAACTTATTCTTATGAATTGACTTCAACAGTAAATTCACTCATTCATCAAATGGAATTACCGATTATCAGCCAAAAATTTGAAACCGATTGTACTTTAGTTGTTGAGGTAGAACTCGATAAAATTGATGAGTTTAAAAATAAAGTGCAGCAGAGTTTTGGGGTTGGTTTACGAGATTTGTAAGTTTTTTATGATAATATTTACCCGTTATTAAAGTAGTTGGCGTGATTTTACTTCTAAATATTTATTAATGGTGTTTACGGTAAGGTTTTCGGGAGCGGTATAAATAGTTAAAATGCCGTTTTGTTGTAATTTTTTTACAATAAGTTTTTTCTCAAATATAAACTTTTCAGCGATGGTTTGTCTATAAACATCTTCAGTATTGGTAATTGGGGCTTTAACCATATCTGATAATTCCGTATTTTCAAAAAATATACAAATTAGTAAGTGGTTTTTTGCGATGGCTTTAAGGTAAATTAGTTCTCTTTCTAAGCTGTCTAAAGTTTCAAAATTGGTAAATAAAAGCAGTAAACTTCTTTGAGGAACTTTATGTTTAACAGTGGAGTAAAGTAATTCAAAATTGCTTTCTGCAAATCCGGTTTTTTGGTTGTAAAGCAATTCCATTATACGTTGCATTTGCATGGTAGATCGGTCGGATTTAAGAAAACTTTTTATCTTATTATTAAAGGTAATTAATCCGGGTTTGTCATATTTCTTTACAATGATGTTAGACATCACCAAAGAAGCATTAATGGCGTAATCCAATAAGGAGAGTTGATGAAAAGGCATTTTCATGTTTCGTCCCATATCAATAATACTGTAAACATTCTGCGATTTTTCTTCCTGATATTGGTTAATCATTAGTTTACCTTTACGAGCAGTGGCTTTCCAGTTGATGGTTTTAAAATCATCTCCGGGAGTATATTCATTTATTTTTTCAAACTCTGTATTTCTTCCGATTTTACGAATACGCTTTATTCCGGCCATGGTAAGGTGGTTAGAAAAAGCAATTAACTCGTATTTTCTCATTTGTAAAAAAGAAGGGTAAACTATCACTTTTTTTTCAGCCAAAATAGTTGCCTTTCGTTCTACCAATCTAATTTTTCCGGTTGCAAACACATGAATATCACCAAAAGAGTACTCTCCTCGTTCGGTAGGTCTTATTTCATAACTCAACCATTTTTTTTCACCAGATTTTAAACTAAGATTAAATTGTAAATCTCTTTCTTGAAATTGAACAGGTAAATCGTCTATCACGGTAATTTTTATATCAAAAGGATAATTGTTAGTAATCAACAATTTTACCTCATTAAAATCTCCATTGGATAATTTTTCTGCGACTAACCTTGTAGCTAAAACGGCATTTTTTTGTTTGTAAAGCAGTAATATGTCTGTTATAAGCAAAAGCATTAATGCCGCTAATAACCAACTGTTAATGATGTAAAAAACGGGAAATAAAAAAGCCAAACAAAAAAGCACTACTATTGCTGCCAAACAATAGAATAGCAGTGGTTTTAAAAATAATGACTTTAAAAAAACTTTCATTTTTTCTTACAGCTAATAACCTCTAATTTATCTAGGAATTTCAACACTTTCAATCAATTTTGTAATGATATCGTGGGGCAATACGCCTTCCATCTCCTTTTCAGGAGTGAGAATAATTCGGTGTTTTAAAACATGAGGAGCAGTAAACTTCACATCTTCGGGAGTGATGAAATCTTTGCCATTAAGAGCAGCATTGGCTTTAGCACTTTTTAATATTGCTAACGAAGCTCTTGGTGAAGCCCCTACAAAAAGAGCAGGATTGTTACGTGTGGCACCAACAATTTTAGCGATATAACTCAAAATATTTTCATCGGCATGCACTTGGTTCACTTTTTCTCTGTATTGAAGAATTTGATCGGCTGAAAGCATTTTATCAACAGCAGTAACATCAATTTTATTTTTTTGTTGATGGAAATTCATTAATAGCTTTGTTTCAGCATTTTCATTAGGATAACCAACTTCAATTTTAAATAGAAAACGATCGAGCTGAGCTTCGGGCAAACGGTAAGTTCCTTCTTGTTCCAATGGGTTTTGTGTGGCAATAACCACAAAAGGTTCGCTCATTTTGTAGGTAATACCATCACCGGTAATTTGATGTTCTTCCATTACTTCAAACAAAGCGGCTTGGGTTTTTGCCGGAGAACGGTTGATTTCATCTATTAACACAATGTTGGAGAACAAAGGCCCTTTTTTAAATTCAAAATCTACTGTTTTTGGATTAAAAACTGCTGTACCAATGATGTCGGATGGCATTAAATCGGGTGTAAATTGTATTCTGGAAAAATCGACAGAAATACTGTGAGCAAGCAATTTTGCTGTTAATGTTTTTGCCACACCAGGTACCCCTTCAATTAACACGTGCCCGTCAGAAAGGATGGCAATCAACAATAAATCAATTAATTCTTCTTGACCAATAATGATGCTATTGAGTTTCTCTTTTATTTTTTGCGATGCATTTTGCAATTC
Organism: Vicingaceae bacterium; assembly: GCA_035305805.1. GTDB lineage: Bacteria > Bacteroidota > Bacteroidia > Flavobacteriales_E > Vicingaceae > BRH-c54. The sequence goes on from DATGOR010000048.1 coordinate 3,229, forward strand.
GGTTAAATCTATTCTGTTTTCAAAAACAGGTTCGTTGTTAGTTGGTTCCGGTTTGTTTTCTTCCATAGCTTAACGTATTTTGTTTTTTTCAAATGTATTGATTAAATGGGTTAAATGTAATAATTCTTTTTCGGTAATGTTTTTTTTGTTTTGTATCTGAAATACAGCCTCAAACAAACGATTAACAAAATCTATGTCAACGCCCGATTTTGCTGAAAGTTGCAGTTTAAAATCATCAGAAATACTTTGAGTATTGAGTAAATAATTGGTGCGTATATTATCATAAAAATAAGCTATTTTCTTTTGAGCCAAATCAAGGTGATTTTTTTCTAAAAAGTACATTTGAGCAATAATGCCAACAAAATCTTTCGTTGCATTTTTAAGCGGTTCTATAATAGGAATAATGCGTTGCCTTCTTTTAATATTAAATAAAATGTAAGTCAGTAAGCCAATAATAGTAAGCCAATATGCCCATTTTAAGGCAGGTTGAGAAAGTACAAACCTTAAAGGTGAAGTAATAATGGGTTTTCCCACTTTGTAATAATCATCCCAAACAAGCTGTGGTTTTTTGTTTAAATAACTTAGTGCTTTAATAGGGTAGGAGTAGTTTGCCGAATCAGTTAAAAAATAATTGGTGAATGCCAATGGTAATGTATTGAGATAAATTTTTCCTTTTCCAAAACGGACTTCAATAAAATTAATTTCTCGGGTGTACTTTTCTTGATAAATTCCATCGTTAACCACGGGAACATCAATAAAACCTAATGAAGTGGAATGAGTAGTATCTATTTTACTGAAATAATTCAGAGCTGCATTTTTATTGAAATGAAAAGGTGATTTTTTTGCCAAGTGAGGGTTTTCAAAATTTATTGCTAGCGGAAGCTCTTTTTTAAAATTAGGGTAATTGAATTCGAAAATAGTATTGGTTTTTATATGGAGTGTGTCAGCAAAAAGCCCTGCAAATTGATGAGCAGCAATAAAAAATGTATTACCATCGTGTGCTGATGCCAACAATTTTTTAGTTTCATTTTCATCAGGTTCAAAAAAGGAATTGACTATCAGAAATTCAAAATTTTGTAGGGAATCCAAACTTTCGTAAAGCGTTTGTTGGTTGTAACTAATATTCTTTTTCGGAAATAATTCAGGAAGAATATCGTGCAAAATAAAGCAACCATAGGGGGCTTCAGATTTCTTGGTGTAATTTTCCATCCAGTTGATGGGTTTAGGAATGGTGTATTGAAAATAAACAGCAATTACAAAAAGCACGCTGAGCAAAAGATAATATTTGGTGTTTTTTTTCAAGTTAATTGTTACTGTAAGTTTATTTTAGCATTCATTGATTGGAATACTAATAATGTTTCATCAAAGTGTTGCTTAGTTATCTTAAAATCTCCGTACCACACATATTCAAATATAAAAGTGGTTTTTTTGAAAGGAGCATAAAGCTCATGTTTTTTTAATTCGGATAAATATTCGGTATTGGTTTTGTCTGCTTTCCAACTAATTAAATCTTTGTCGGTAAGATTTTTTAGTAGCTTTAAATAAGATAAACGAATAGCATTTTTATAATCGCCATTGGTTATAGCTTCTTGGATTAAGAAGTTGAAATCCATTTCGTGAATATCTTCTCCTTCGTTAATAATTACGGATTTGTTGGCAGCAGCTTTTCCTCTAAATACACTTTTAATTTCGTGGTTAAACAATTTGTAAATAATAAATAACAAACAAGCTACGGCTAAGGTCCAAAGTATCACTTCCCAAAACCAGCCGGGAAGGTTTTCACCAAATGATTTGTAAAACCATTTTTGTAACCAACGTTTAAATTGCTCCCAAAAAGTTTCGGCAGGAGGGGGAACTCTATCATAAACAAAATCATCATCAGACAAGTATTTTTCAATAGTTGCTGTTGAAATATCATTCTCTTCAATATACGATGTATCCTTAGATAAAGCAGCACTACTGTCTTTAGGTGTTGAAAAAGCAACAAGGCTTAATCCACCAAAAAGCACTAATAAAAATGATAATTTTAACCGAAACATCAATAAATGAATTAAATGGTAATATCTTCATTATCATCAGTGTGTGTGCCAATAGAATCTATTTTTTCTGACCACCCCACACCAAATACTTTTTCGTTAGTACTAAAATAATGAAAGCCAATAATTATAAAAAGTAAAGCATTAATGATGCTACTTCCTACAATGGAAATAATATTAAGTATGGTAAAAAATATAGTAGAACCTTCACCATAAGTGCCGTCATACACTGAACTTAATTGCGTTGCACCTGCATATATACTTTGAGGTAAGCTGAAAATAAGAGCCAATAAACTTACTATAAGGTAAGAAACAAAAATAACAATCCAAGTGTTCCAAAAATTGGCACGCATCAGTTGATAAGCTTTTTTGAATGCAGCATTGTTGCCAATACGTTCTCTGATTCTAATGGGGTAAATGGCAGAAATTAAAAACATTAATGGAGGACCAAAAATAAGCATAGCAATAAAGAACAAAAACATAAAAATTGAAACTCCTACCACGCCAATGGCAGAAAAAATTAGAACAACTAAAGCCATTGCAAATCCAAATACAATAAGAATTCCCATTAAATAGAAAAAAGTGGAAAAAAGCATTCCGGCATCCTTTAAAACAGCTTGCCATATACCAGCAACAGAAAGTGCTTTGTGTCCGTTTTTTTCATACATAACCAATGATTCGTAAGTAATTCCTATTATTAAAATACTCGCCACAATAGAGATAATGATTACTAAAAAATAAACAGGAGAAAAAACACTGGAAAGCATATCAAAATTATCTACAGTGCCCAAAGAAGCGAAGTTGAACATGTTTTGAACGTAGATGCTTGTTAAAATGGCACTTAGCAACAAAAGCGGACCTGCAAGAAATAAGATAGCACTGATTAAGACTTTAAAATTTTGACGAACAAATGTAAAGGCTGCTCCTAAAGTTTCACTAAAGTCTCTTTCTTTATTGAATTCAATTTTTTCTATATTTTCCATACATATTATGTGTTAAGAATTAAATTTTTGATAGGTTTTTTTCGGGTAAAACTTAAAGTACCACAAAATAAAAAATAACGATCCGAAGATAATAAACAATGATAAAAAAACAGGCATTTCGGTATGTCGAGTAACAAAACCTTCTAGAAAACCTGCTACAACAAATATAGGAACTAAACCTATGATGATTTTTAGGGCATTTTTAGCACCAATAATAAAAGAAGTTCCTCTAGGAAGGGTTTTTGGGAAAAGAATGCTATTTCCTAAAACAAAACCTGCTGCACCGGCAATTACGATGGCAGAAATTTCGAGTGTTCCGTGTATCCAAATAGTTAGAAATGATTCCCAAAAAAGCCCTTTAGCAAGAAAAAAATATTGGAATGAGCCAAGCATTATACCGTTGTAAAATAAAAGTAACCCCGTACCTACTGAAAAAAACAATCCCAATACAAAAGCCACAAAAGCCACTCTGACATTGTTAATGGTAATTCCTAAAAACATATCTACTTCTTTCATTTTTTTATAAACCGCCATTGGGTCGTTGTTTTCAATATTTTCCAACGTCATATTTACATAGCTATCACCTAAAATTAAACGAACAAAAGTATCGTCATGCATGGCAGACACCCAGCCTATAAGACAAGAAATGAAAAATACTAAAAATGAGATTAACAATGCACGTTGGTGTTTAAAAATTACCAATGGCAATTCAGTTTTCCAGAAGGTTAAAAAACGCCTGTTACTTTC
>DATGOR010000049.1:0-8882 GCA_035305805.1 Vicingaceae bacterium
AGCTTTTACGTTAGCTAAGCCTAATCTGTCGGCAATTTCATTTACCACTTTAATTTTTTTACCAATAGAATCCACCAACACAAATTGGCAGTTGGGGTACAAAATAGCCAATGGAATTCCCGGAAAACCACCGCCTGTACCAACATCCAATATTCTTGTGCCGTCTTTAAAATGGACTACTTTGGCAATCGCTAAGGAGTGTAATACATGTTTTAGGTAAAGCTCGTCAATATCTTTTCTGGAAATAACATTAATCTGAGCATTCCATTCTTTGTAAAGTGAATCCAGCATAGCAAATTGCTCTAATTGCTCCTCACTTAAATCGGTAAAATATGTTGTTATCAGTTTCATTTGTTAGCTGTATATTTTTTCTCGCAAATCCCGAAATATGTTTTTATTTGAAAAACTAATATTTCGAGGATGCTCGAAAAAAACATAGAATTGAAAATTCTTGTTTTTTCGGCAGACGCAAAAAAGTTATTCGTTAATTTCTAATCTTTAATTTCTAATCTTTAATCTCTAATCTCTAATCTCTAATCTCTAATCTCTAATTTCTAATCTCTAATTCCAAGTAGCATTAATCTCTTCAATATAATTTAAAATCTTTTCTCCACCGGTTTTTGATGAAGATGAAGAGGCAAACGATGGTGGCATTGCTGCCCATGTTTTAAGCATTTCTTTACGGTAATGGGCTAAATTTTTGTTTAATGCCGAGCTGCTCAATTTGTCAATTTTAGTAAACACCATGGCAAAAGGAATTTGTTTTTCGCCTAACCATTCCATAAAATCTAAATCAATTGTTTGTGGCGGCAATCGGCTATCAATCAGCACAAAAACATTCATAAGGTTTTTTCTGTGTAGCAAATATTCCGAGATGAATCCTTGCCATTTTAAACGGTTTTTTTTAGAAGTTTTGGCATAACCATAGCCGGGCAAATCCACTAAATACCAATTGTCATTGATTAAAAAATGGTTGATTAGTTGAGTTTTTCCGGGAGTAGCAGAAGTTTTTGAAAGCTTACCGTTGTTTGTCAAATAATTAATCAAAGAAGATTTTCCTACGTTAGATCGTCCAATAAAAGCATATTCCGGCATATTGGGTTCCGGACAAAGTTGTGGGTTGGTGTTGCTAATAACAAATTCTGCTGATTTAATTTTCATGGGTAGTTTCTTAGGTTTAACCACATAGACATATAATAGTATAACTGACTGATAAAAAGTTGATAGCGGTATATAGGTTATCTCGCCTTTGGCGAGATGCGACTATGAATTTCTATCAAGAGCTTGCTATAAAATACTATGTATCTATGTGGTTATTTTATTAAATAACTGTTTTTAAGCTTTTGTATTTGGCTATTTCACTGGGCAAATTTAGTTTAATTCAAACAAACTTAATTAGAGTTCCGAAATAGAATTTAAGTGTGTTTTTCTCCCACAATTTTTCAACATTTTAAAATACTGATAAACAGTTTATTGAAAAAGTAAGCAACTCTTTTTTGGGTGATTTTTAACAAAAAGTTATCAACAAAGTGGTAGAAAGTGGTAAGAAGTGGGAAAAAAGTGTATATATTTACATTTTAAAAATTAATAGACTGAAACAAAGTCAATTGTATGGCAAATTTTATCGGAGAGTTTGAGTGTAAGTTAGATGCGAAAGGAAGATTGATGCTTCCTTCCGGTCTGAGAAAGCAGTTGGATCCAGCGGCTCAGGAGAAATTTGTCTTAAATCGAGGTTTTGAAAAGTGTTTGGTGTTGTATCCAAAAAATGAATGGGAAGGAATTAGTGCTGAGGTAAACAAGTTGAATCAGTATGTGAAAAAAAACCGTGACTTTATTCGCTATTTCTACAGGGGTGCTTCCGAATTGTCGGTTGATGCTACGGGTAGAATATTATTTCCAAAGCAAATGTTGACTTATGCGGGGGTGCAAAAAGAGGTGGTGTTGTTTGCTTATTCTAACAGGATTGAAGTGTGGGATGCGGCTACTTACAATAATTTATTAACCGATGAACCTGAAGATTTCTCAAGATTGGCTGAGGAAGTGATGGGTGGAGGTTCTTCTAATACCGACCAGCAAGATGAGTTATCATAATTCGGTATTGCTAAATGAATCAGTTGATGGGCTAGATTTGAAAGGAAGTGAGGTAGTGGTGGATGTAACGTTTGGAGGGGGTGGTCATTCGCGTGAGATTTTAAAAAAGTTGAATGAGAATGGGAGGTTGTTTGGGTTTGATCAGGACGAAGATGCGGTAGAGAATGTTCCTGACGACAAGCGATTTACATTGATAAAACACAATTTTCGTTATTTGAAAAATTACTTAAAAATGTACGGAGTGTTGCCTGTGGATGGGGTGTTGGCTGATTTGGGGGTTTCATCGCATCAGTTTGATGTAGGAGAAAGAGGGTTTTCCATACGTTTTGACGGGCCGCTAGATATGCGAATGAATGTGAATGCAAAACTTTCTGCGAAAGAAGTGGTGAATGATTATGTGGAAGAGGAGTTGTTGAGGGTTTTTAGAACTTATGGGGAGATTAAAAATGCTTGGAAGTTGGTGCAGGAAATCATTAAAGAGCGAAGTTTTAACAAAATTGAGACGACCGCTAAGTTGTGTGAGATTGCCGGAGATTGTGTTCCGGGGAAATTGAAAAACAAGTATTTGGCTCAGGTGTTTCAGGCATTAAGAATTGAAGTGAATGATGAAATGGGAGCTTTGAAAGATTTGTTGGAGCAGAGTTTTGAAGTGATTAAGCCGGGGGGTAGGTTGGTGGTGATTACATATCACTCGTTGGAAGACAGGATGGTGAAAAATTTTATTAAAACAGGAAATATAGAGGGACGCTTGGAGAAGGATTTTTTTGGAAATCCATTGTTGAAGTTTAAGGCGATAAATAGAAAGCCAATAGTGCCAAATGAAGTGGAGCTGGAACAAAATAATAGGGCGAGAAGTGCTAAGTTAAGAATAGCGGAAAGATTAGAGATTGGAAATTAGAAATTAGAGATTAGAGATTAGAGATTGTGGGAGTTGGAAGACCGAAGACGGAAGTTTTGTGATTTATAAATTAAAAATTGGAAATGTGTGTTGGAAACTCCTCTCTTTTGAGGAGGTCGGGAGGGACTAAAAACAATTAACCAAAATAAATGAACAAGTTTAAACAAAAGGAAGTTGACGAAACAAAAGGGAAGGAGGAGAAATCTGCTGTTTCCAATAGTGTTTGGATGTCCATTATTTCGGGGAATTTTTTAGCGAAAGAAAATGTTGTAAAATCACTTCCATTTGTATTCTACCTCACATTGTTAGGGATTTTGTATATAGCTAATGGATATAATGCAGAGAAATTGGTAAGAGAATTAGACGATGTAAATGACGAGTTAAAAGAGTTGCGTTCGGAATACATTACCATAAAATCCGATTTAAACTATGAAAGTAAGCAATCGCAAGTAGCAGAAAAAACAGAAGCATTTGGAGTGATGGAATCAACTACTCCTCCAACAAAAATTATTATCAGCAAAGAAGAACTGGAAAAAATAAATTGGTAATACACTAAATGAAGCCTGAAAGAAAAAGCATATTGTCTAGAGTTTATATAGTGTATTTCTTCGTCTGTTTATTTTCCTTGGTGATTATTGGTCAAACTGTTAATGTTCAGATAGTTCAGGGTGGTGAGTGGAAAGAAAAAGCCGAAAACCTAACCATTGAATATAATAATATTGAAGCAGTAAGAGGAAACATTTATGCTGCCGATGGTAGTTTGTTGGCTACTTCAGTTCCTAAGTATGAAGTAAGGTTTGATGCCAACACGCCCTCTATTACCGATGAGTTTTTTTACCAACAAGTAGATTCCTTAGCAATAGAACTTTCAAAATTGTTTCCGGATAAATCTAAAAAGCAGTTTACGGCAGAATTAATTGCTGCCCGCAAAAAAGGAGCAAGGTATCACCTGATAAGAAGAAATGTAAAATTTACTGAATTAAAGAAAATGGAGCAATTTCCAATTTTTCGTAAAGGAAAATACAAAGGAGGCTTTATTTACACACAGCAAAACAAAAGAGTTAAGCCATTTAATATTTTGGCAGCCAGAACCATTGGTTATGATAGAGAAGGTATTCAGCCTGTAGGAATAGAAGGTGCTTATAGCAAAGAGTTGAGAGGAATTAACGGAAAAAGATTAGAGCAAAAAATTGCAGGAGGTGTTTGGATGCCAATAAGTGATGAAAACGAAATTGAGCCGGTGGATGGAAGTGATGTCTATTCTACCATCGATGTAAATATTCAGGATGTGGCCGAAAGTGCCTTGATGAAACAATTGAAAAAACATCATGCCGGTTATGGTTGTGTAGCTGTTATGGAGGTTGCTACGGGAGAGATTAAAGCCATTGCTAACTTGCAGAGGGTTAAAGATAGTACTTATTACGAGTCGTACAATTTTGTGGTGGGGGCAGCTACAGAACCGGGTTCTACCTTTAAGTTGCCGGCATTAATGGCAGCTTTTGAAGACGGTTACTTAGATTTGGATGATATGGTAGATACCGAAGATGGTACCACCAAGTTTTATGATGCTGTGATGAGAGATTCTCATAAAGGTGGATATGGTAAAATTTCCATCAAAGAATCATTTGTGAAGTCTTCTAATGTGGCCATCTCAAAAGAAATTAATCGAGTGTATTCAAAAGATCCGCAAAAGTTTATTGACAGGTTAAATAAAATGTATGTTAATAAAAAACTGGGAATTGAATTAGCAGGAGAAGGAACACCTTACATTAAAAATACCGATGATAAATCTTGGTCCGGAATCACTTTGCCATGGATGTCTATTGGTTATGAAGTGGAACTGACACCATTGAACATACTTACATTTTATAATGCGGTAGCAAATAACGGAAAAATGGTGAAGCCAAAATTTGTTAGAGAGATACGCCATAGAGGGCAATTGGTAAGAAAAATTGAAACAGAAGTGCTTAACCCTTCTATTTGTTCTGAAAAAACCATTAAAATGGCAAAGGAAATGTTAGAAGGTGTGGTAGAGGAAGGTACGGCTAAAAATCTTAAAAATGAGGTATATAAAATTGCCGGAAAAACAGGAACAGCACAAATAGCCAACAAAAAGCTGGGGTATAAGTACAAAAATGATTTAAAAGTTAGTCACCAGGCTTCTTTTGTGGGGTACTTTCCTGCTGATAATCCAAAATATACTTGTATCGTAGTGGTTAATGCTCCATCCAAAGGGGTGTATTATGGAAATTTAGTGGCAGGACCAATTTTTAAAGAGGTGGCTGATAAAGTTTATGCTACTAGCATTGAAATTCATAAAGAAATTCATAAAAAAGAAAATCAAGCAAAATCTAGAATTCCTTACGCTAAGGATGGTTATTACCCCGATTTAAAAAGAGTTTACGAAGAGTTTTCATTAAAAACAAAACACGAAAAAGAAATTAATCAATGGGCTAGTGTTAGCACTGATGAGACCTACGCATACATTTCGCCAAAGAAAATTTCTCCCATTTATGTAGCAGATGTTACCGGAATGAGTATTAGAGATGCTTTGTATGTGTTGGAAAATCAGGGGTTGATAGTTGTTTTTAAAGGCAAGGGAGTGGTAAAAAAACAATCTATAATGCCCGGTGAAAAAGCAACAAAAGGTAGAAAAATCATATTGGAATTAGAATAAGCGATGACTAAATTATTAAAAGACATATTATACAAAACAGGAATTGAAGAATTGGTGGGTAATACTTCTATCGCTATTGCTAAAGTTTGTTTCGATTCCAGAGAGGTGGTCGAGGAAAGTGTGTTTGTGGCTGTAGCAGGAACCAATGTAGATGGGCATCAATTTATTGAAAAAACTATTCAACAAGGTGCTGTAGCGATTGTTTGTGAGGAGTTGCCTGAAAAATTGCATGAAGGAATCACTTATGTAAAGGTGAAAAGTAGTGCTGCTGCTTTAGGGATAATAGCTGCCAATTTTTACGATAACCCATCTAACGAGTTAACGCTTGTGGGGGTAACAGGAACAAATGGTAAAACTACTACGGCTACTTTGTTACATCAACTTTTTATTCAGTTGGGTTATAAAGCAGGTTTGTTATCTACGGTGGTAAATAAAATTGGCAAGGTAGAAATTCCTTCGACCCACACTACACCCAATGCTGTTGAGTTAAATAAATTATTAAGAGAAATGGTGAATGAAGGCTGTTCTTACTGTTTTATGGAAGTAAGTTCTCATGCTATTCATCAACATAGGGTTACAGGGGTTGAGTTTGCCGGAGGAGTGTTTACCAATATTTCACATGATCATTTAGATTACCATAAAACGTTTGATGAATACATTAAAGCAAAAAAAATGTTTTTTGACATGCTTCCTGAGTCAGCTTTTGCTTTGGTAAATAAAGATGATAAAAACGGGTTGGTGATGGTTCAAAACACCAAGGCTAAGAAATACACTTTTGCACTTAAATCAATGGCTGATTTTAATGCAAGAGTTTTAGAAAATGGTTTCTCAGGGATGCTACTGCAAATAGATAATAATGAAGTTTGGACCAAATTAATAGGCGGCTTTAATGTTTACAATTTGCTTTGCATCTATGGTGTAGCTGTTTTGTTACATCAAGAAAAGCTAAATGTATTGACAACTATAAGCCAATTAGAGTCTGTTGCCGGAAGATTTCAATACATTAAATCTCCAACTAATATTTCAGGAATTGTAGATTATGCTCACACTCCTGATGCACTCCAGAATGTGCTAAGAACCATTAGTGAGATAAGAACTAATAACGAAACGGTAATTACGGTAGTGGGATGTGGAGGAGATAGGGATAAAACTAAAAGACCATTAATGGCTCAGATTGCTTGTGAGTATTCTAATAAAGTAATTCTAACATCTGATAATCCAAGAACAGAAAACCCGGAACAGATTATAAATGATATGAAAGCCGGTGTTGAGCCGCAACATTACAAAAAAGTATTGTCCATTACCAACAGAGAAGAAGCAATAAAAACAGCCTGTATGTTGGCGGAAAGCAATGATATTATTTTGGTAGCGGGTAAAGGGCATGAGAAATACCAAGAAATTAATGGAGAAAAGTTTCCATTTGATGACTTGGAGATATTAAAGATGAATTTGATGTGAGGATGTGTAAATGTGAGGATGTGTAAATGAAATAGTTTGAGAATTGAAAATATTAAAAAATTATAAACATGAGTAAAGAAGATAAAAATAACGTGATATTAGACTTGACAATCGATTTTTCTTTGAAAATAATAAGCTATGCTGAACTTTTAGAGAAAGAACGAAAGTTTGTTATAGCAAATCAATTATTAAAATCCGGAACGAGTATAGGAGCAAATGTTTGGGAAGCTCAAAGTGCTGAAAGTAGGGTGGATTTCATCCATAAATTAAAGATTTCAAATAAAGAAACCTATGAAACAGAATATTGGATAAAACTATGTCAATTGGCAGAAAGCTACCCTAATCCTGAGGGGTTGCAAGATGACCTTCTAAGTATTAAGAAAGTATTAGGAAAAATAATTTCAACAACAAAGAATAATGATAAAACAAAATGAAAATATTACTAATTCACACATCCACACATTAAAAAATTTACACATTAACTATGCTTTACTATTTATTTAACTACTTAAACAAAATTGATTTTCCGGGAGCAGGAGTATTTGAATATATTTCTTTTAGAGCAGCTATGGCTGTAATTGTTTCTTTGGTTATTTCAATGATTTTCGGGAAAAAGATTATTCAACGATTACAGTTATTGCAAGTAGGGGAGATTGTAAGAGATTTGGGGTTAGAAGGACAAATGCAAAAACAAGGGACACCAACTATGGGAGGGCTTATTATATTGGCTTCCATACTGATTCCTACCTTGCTTTTTGCTAAACTAGATAACATCTATATTATTTTAATGTTGATTTCTACCGTGTTACTCGGTTTAATTGGTTTCATTGATGATTATATCAAGGTGTTTAAGAAAAACAAAGCCGGATTAGCAGGTAAGTTTAAAGTAATGGGGCAAATTGCTGTAGGAATAATAGTAGGAACCATTCTTTACTTTAATGATGATGTGGTGGTAAAGCAAAAAGTAATGGATGCCAATGCTCCGGCACACATTAGTTACGAAATTAAAAACGATGTTGAAACCAAAGTGGTAGAAAACTATACTTGGAAAGAAGTAAAATCTACTTTAACTACAATTCCTTTTGTCAAAAATAATGAGTTTGATTATGCATCACTAACGAAATGGGCGGGGAACCATGCTTACCTTATTGGCGGAATTTTATTTGTGTTGATAGTTATTGTTATCATAACGGCAGTTTCAAACGGGGCTAATATGACTGATGGCTTAGATGGTTTGGCAACAGGTACATCAGCAATTATAGGTGTTACATTGGCTGTGTTTGCTTATGTGTCAGGTAATACTGTTTTTGCTGAATACCTTAATATAATGTACATACCCAACTCGGGTGAGTTAGTAGTTTTTATAGCAGCATTTGTTGGTGCTTGCGTGGGCTTTCTATGGTACAATTCTTATCCTGCTCAGGTTTTTATGGGTGATACCGGTAGCTTGGCGTTAGGTGGAATTATAGCGGTATTTTCTCTAGCGGTTAGAAAAGAATTACTTATCCCGTTGTTGTGTGGTATTTTCCTTATCGAAAACCTGTCGGTAATGATACAGGTGGGATACTTTAAATACACCAAAAAGAAATATGGAGAAGGAAAAAGAGTGTTTTTGATGGCTCCTCTACACCACCACTTTCAGAAGAAAAACATGCATGAAGCTAAGATTGTTTCAAGGTTTTGGATTATAGGAATTATGCTGGCACTATTAACTTTTGTAACACTTAAACTGAGATAGGAAAGTTGGAAGACGGAAGT
>DATGOR010000050.1:0-2781 GCA_035305805.1 Vicingaceae bacterium
TTGAGTAAAGCACTATCTAATTCAGCTGTTACATATAATTTGCTGTATGAATCATAAGTAAAATCCATACTTTTTTCGGGATTGAGCTGTGTACGGTTATCCACCACTTTTTTAATAATTCTATGGGCAGGATTTTCTCCCGGAAGAATTTTCACTTCTTCTAGCTGAAAAGTAGTTGGCGACATATAAATGATTAAAAAATCTTTCCCTTTAGGGTGAATTTCTTTGGGTTCGTAACCTACATAACTTAATTTTATTGATTGTATGGGTTCCTTGGTGTTAAAAGCAAAGTTTCCATCAATATCGGTGGTAGTTCCGTAGTTTTTATCGGTAAGGATGTTTACAAAAGCCAAAGGTTGTTTTGATTTTTCGTCCAACACCTTGCCTTTAAAAGTATGTTGAGCAAACGTACTTACGCACAACAAAAGCAAAAGCCATATAACACCTAATTGTTTACTAAACATGAAAGAAGGGTAATTCTGCCGTAAAAATACAATTATAATTGACTTAACAGAAATAGTCTCAAATTACTTTTGAGTCCCTTTGTTTTTTAAAAAGCCCCCTAAATCCCCCGAAGGGGGACTTTGCCAACACACAAATCCGACAATCCAGCTTAGCCTTCTCTAAGGGAAGATATTTTCCAATTTCAAATTATTTTTATCAACTCACCCCAAGTTATCTTTAGATAACTTCTCCCCTCTTTTTCAAGAGAGGGGTTGGGGGAGAGTTCGAGTAAAAATCTAAATACCAATGATGTATGTTGCGAAAGGTAATGAAAAAGTCTACTTTTTTCTAACGTTTACGTTTTTCAAAGTCAATCACAAAATTGTTAGAACTTGGTTTTTTCTTATTTTTTGTTGGAAAAAAGAGCATACGTTCACTTAAAATAAAAAATTGTATCACCCTTTCAGTAGGCGATAGTTTCAAGAATTCGTCCTCTTGTTTTTTGTTCTGTCCTTCTTTATCTGTAAATGAAATTTGCATTGATTTTCTCAAAAAGTTTGGTAGAATAAAATTAAGTATTTTTGAATTGACTAAAAAAGTAATTTTGAGAAGATATTAAAAATCAAGTACACATGCTATTTTAATAACAAACTAAATATCATTAATTTGAAAAAATTATACGAAATTTTTATAGTTCTAACAATGAGAATTATTTATTTTATTTTTCCTAAAGCCCATGATAGTTATGGATTGGCATTCATTTTCAACTATTTTATTATTTTAGTTGCATTTTCTACAATTTACATTTTATATATACAACATCTTATTCACAGTTATATTAAAAATTATGAGAAACATGTGTTTGCGGCATTCCTAATTCTAATTATTATTTCATATGGATTTCTCACTTTTAATTTTAAAAGAAACACTATTGAAGAGTACTCTAAAAATAGTAATTATAAGATTGCTTTAATTTATAAACTCTTATACATTGTATTCATACTTCTAAGCCTTTATTCTCTAAACAAACTTTTTGATTTACCAGCTCCATTACTTAAAAAATAACTCATTTACGTTGTTATATTTGGTCTTTAAATAGCTTCGATTCCGAAATTTAAAACCTCCACATTTATTCCACCAAAGTTTTATTACTTTTGCAGCCTTAAATTTTAGAACAAAATGAGCATACAATTATCGGAACAAGAACAAATTAGAAGAGCGTCTCTGACTAAACTTAGAGAACTAGGAATAGAGCCATATCCGGCAGCAAAATTCCCTGTTGACACCTTAGCAAAAGACATCAAAGATAATTTTGAAGAAGGTAAAGAAGTAATTCTTGCAGGAAGAATTATGAGTAGAAGAATTATGGGGAAAGCTTCTTTTGCCGAATTGAAAGACAGTTCCGGAAGAATTCAAATTTATATTAACAGAGATGAAATTTGTCCTGATGAAGATAAAACACTTTACAATGAAGTATTCAAAAAATTACTTGACATTGGTGATTTTATTGGTGTAAAAGGAGTTTTATTTACCACTCAAGTTGGTGAGCAATCAGTAAAAATTAAAGAACTCACTGTGCTTAGCAAAGCATTGCGTCCGCTACCTGTTGTAAAAACAGACGATAGCGGAAAAGTACATGATGCTTTTTCAGACCCTGAGCTGCGTTATCGCCAACGTTATGTTGACTTGGTAGTAAACGACCATGTAAAAGATATTTTTATAAAAAGAACAAAGTTGTTCAATGCCATGCGTCAGTTTTTTAACGACAAAGGTTATTTAGAAGTAGAAACCCCTATTTTACAAGCTATTCCAGGTGGTGCTGCTGCCAAGCCATTTATTACTCATCACAATGCATTGGATATTCCACTTTATATGCGAATTGCCAACGAGTTGTATTTAAAAAGACTAATTGTTGGTGGTTTTGATGGTGTTTATGAATTTTCTAAAAACTTCCGTAACGAAGGAATGGACAGAACGCACAACCCTGAGTTTACCGCTATGGAAATTTATGTTTCATACAAAGATTACCATTGGATGATGGAGTTTACCGAAAACTTGTTAGAATTCTGTGCCACACAAGTAAACGGCACTACCAAAGCTAAATTTGGCAACCACGAAATTGATTTTAAAGCTCCGTATAAAAGAGTTACCATGCGTCAAGCCATTATTGATTTTACGGGTTTTGATATTGATGGAAAATCGGAAGATGAGTTGCGAAAAGCTTGTTTAGACATGAGCATTGAGGTGGATGAAACCATGGGTAAAGGCAAATTAATTGATGAAATGTTCGGTGAAAAATGTGAAGGAAACTATATTCAACCAACATTTATTATTGAT
>DATGOR010000051.1:0-2434 GCA_035305805.1 Vicingaceae bacterium
GCAATTTTTTCATCGTACTTTTTCTTTGCATCAATATTTCTTATTTGTAATAAATAATAGTTGTTTTTGGCAGCATTAAATGGCGATAAGGTTAAATGCCCCCAAAATATTTCTCCGGATTTGTTTTTAAATTGTATTTCATCACTAAAATAGCCATAATCAGTAATCTGTTGTTTAATTTCTGTACGATGTTGTGGGATGTAATGATCATCTGCAAACAAGGTTTGGTAATTGGTTTTAATAATATCATTTGCATTGTTTAAGGCAAAAATTTGGGAAGTTCGTTCGTTAGCATCTTTAATTTCTTTTGAAAAATAATCCACCAATAAAAAAGCATCATTAGTGGTGTTGGCAATAGATTTTAAAATAGAAGCATTGCTATCTATGGTTCTTATTAAATTTCTTCGCTGAAGGGTCAAAATAAAGCTCAGTATAAATGAAAACAAAAACAAGGCAACGATTAATCCTATAAAGCTCGAGCTTTTAGTTGAAAGCAACAAGCAAACTATTAAAAATGAAAAAACTACCCCAAAATAAACAGCTAATTTTTTATTGGTTGGAATAGTAAATAACATGAGGTTTAAAATAACCATCATGAGCAGACTGTAATTTCCTTCAAAATCTAATTGGTAACCAATAAATATGGTAAAACATGCTGAAACTATTAATAAATATAACAATAAATTATAAATAGACTTGCTACTGATTTTTAAATAAGAAATGGCATAAAAAACGATACAGGCAGCCGGCAAACTAAAAGCCATCAACAAGTTAGCTGTATCATTAGTAAATAAACAAGTAAAACTAGCATAGGTAAAGGATATAAAAAAAGCACCAATAGCTCCCATTCGAGCCATTTTCTTGCTTTTTGTTGCAAATCCGCTACTGCTATTGTTAGTTTGGAAAATGTTTAATGCCATAGTTTTTTATGAATTAGGTTTTAACGAGTATAAATATACATAATTCCGTTTTAAAAAGAAAAATTTATTTTTTAGATGCCTCTTTATAGTTATTAGTTAATGGTTAATGGTTAATCGTAAATTTGTTGTGGCAGCCTAACACCTAACGCCTAATGCCTAACACCTAACCCCTAACTTAATCAAACCGGATGGCTTTAATTGGCGATATTTTTGAAATAACCAATGAAGGGATAACCAACATCAATACACAAATGAACAAGGTACCTAAGTTGAGTAATAAAATATTGATAAATTCCATTTTTATAGGAACTTCTGACACAAAATACGATTCTTCGGGTAGTTTTAAAAAGCCAAATTTTAACTGTAACAAACATATTCCAATTCCTATGGCATTTCCCCAAATTAACCCTCTTACAATTAAGTAAACAGCATTGTAAATAAAAATTTTCCGCACACTCCAATTACTCATTCCCATAGCTTTTAAAATCCCTATGGTTCTCACTCTTTCTAAAATAAGAATTAGTAATGCCGAAACAATATTAATGATGGCTACTACTAACATCAGTACAATGATAATTACCACATTTAAATCTTGTAATTCCAACCAATTAAAAATATCAGGGTTTTGTTGTTGTATCGTTTTAGAATACAAATCGTAGCCAATATTTTCATAAATAAACTCATCCAATTTATCTAAATCTTTGTAGTTGTCTATAGTGATTTCAAAGCCACCCACCTGATTGGCTTCCCAACCATTTCTTTTCTGAATATGAGCAATATCGGTAAGCACCATTAGATTATCAAATTGCTCTAAACCGGATTGGTAAATCCCTGATACTATGAAATCTTTAGGACGCAACTGTCCGTTTTCCTGAATAAAATAGATGAACATTTTATCGCCAACTGCTAATTCCATTTTATTGGCAATGGTTTGGGAAAGTAATATGTTATCATTGGCTACCGAATCAACAATTGTAAAAGTACTGCCTGCTTTTAGTTTATCGTTAAAAAAACTCCAATCGAAATCGCTGCCCACACCTTTTACCACCACACCATAAATTTCTTCTTTGGTTTTAATGATGCCGGCTTTTGTTGCAAAAATCTGAATATGATTTACCCCTTCTACTTCTTCTATTTCAGGGTAAAAATCTTGGTCTTTATCTATAGGACTTGCTTCGTAGGTATTGTGCGAATCGTAACTGGTAATCTGAATATGGCTTCCAAAACCAATTATTTTATTACGAATTTCCTCTTGAAATCCTTTTACAATGCTCAAAGAGGTAATCATTACAATCATTCCCAACGCAATGGCAACAATGGCAATTTTCACAATAGGTTTCGTAAACTTATTGGATTTGCTATCTCCCTTAATTATTTTTTTAGCTATAAAATACTCCAAATTCATAAATGGTGTTTTAAGTCTTTCTGTTGGTAGGGATGAGCAATTTAATTAACTTTACATCTTAAAGTGATTAACAAAAATAGTAAAACTTAGTTGATGTCTATGAAACGAG
>DATGOR010000052.1:0-2489 GCA_035305805.1 Vicingaceae bacterium
TTAACATCCTGTTAGAATTGTAGTTACAACTTGCTAAAAGTGCTATAACCAACACTCCCATTATCCATTTTAATCTGCTAAGCTTCATCTATATAAAAATATTACTTTAATTGCTGTTAAATTTATAACTAACAGAACAACAAAACTATAAAAATTGATTGTAAAAATTGAGAAATTTACTTTTTATTGTTCTCTAACAATGAAAAATAAAGCTCTCGCATATCGTTGACTAATCTTTCGTAATGAAACTTTTCCTTAACAAACGCCCAACCTTTTTCTCCCATTTGCAACCTTAAATCCTCATTTTCTGTTAACTTTAAAAGTGCATCTGCAAAAGCGTCCTTATCTTTTGAGGGAACAATAAATCCGGTTTTGTCTTTTAGTATTACGTTTTCTACACCGCCAACGTTGGTAGTAACAATGGGGTTATTGGCAGCTTGTGCCTCAATTAGACTTACCGGTGTGCCTTCATTTAAAGAAGACAACGCAATAATGTCTAAGCCTGCATTTGCCCAATCTACATTTTTTATCCATGAAGTAAATGTAATGGTGGCTTTTTTAGCTTGTTGATTGAATTCAGTAATATCTAATTTAAGATTTTTGCAATACTGAATTAAATTTTCTTTTTCTTCGCCATCTCCTATAATAAAAACCCTTATTTTTTTGGTAGATTTCTTTAATAGTTGATTTATTGCTTCTAAAAACAATCCGTGATGCTTAATAGGGACAAGCCTTCCAATAATTCCAATAGCAATTTCATCGTCATCCAGCAAGTAATGTTTTCTAAAATCATTTCTTTTCCATTCATAATCTTCCTGAAACTTACTTAAATCAAAACCTAAAGGGACAACTGCTACTTTATTTTTATGGCAAATTTTATGTTGTTGAGTAAGTTCATTTTTTTGTTTTTCACTAATAGCCACAATTTTAGTAGATTTTTTGGCTAAATACCGTTCTATATTTTTATAAAAAATAGTTTTGGTTTTTCCGAAATAAGAATGAAAAACATGTCCGTGAAAGGTATGAACAATTACAGGAACTTTGCATTTATAAGCTGCCATTCTCCCTAGCGTACCTGCTTTTGAGGCATGTGTATGCACAATGTCGGGTTGAAATTCTTTAATGATTTCTTTTAGTTTTTTGTAAGCTATTTTATCTTCTTTAAAACCAATTTCTCGTTTCATTTCGGGAATAATGGTTGGATTTAATCCCAAACTATCCAAAATAAAAGTAGAACTTTCTTCGGTTTCATCTTTCTCTCCTCCTATTAATAATGTTTCAAACTCATCACCCATGTATTTGGTTAAATAAGCTGCATTAAAGGTAGGTCCACCTAAATTAAAGCGGTTAATGATACGAAGTATTTTTATTTTTTTTGCCATGTAATTCCACAGCCAAAAGTAGTGAAAAAGTATGAACCTGAAACTTTCATTATTATACCTATCAAGATTTTGAAACGTGAATTTTTCTTGCATACCAAATCCCAACTATTCCTGAGATGATAAGTAATACAGCAATAATTTCAGCCTGAGTAGCTTTCAACCCAAAAATATTATAATCCGGATTAATTCTGATTTTTTCTATCAAAAAGCGCTCTATACCGTTCAATACCAAATAAGCCGAAAACATTACACCAGGTATGGTAATTTTCTTTCTAAAAGCCCATAAACCACCAAAAATGATGAAAGCCATTACAGTTTCATAAAATGGTGTTGGCCAAACAGGAACAGGTAATTCATAGCAGTATTTTCCTTCACAGCCGGCTATTAAAATTCCTTCTCCATTCACATTATGCGGATAAGTAAAAGACCACATCCAATCGGGTAAAAAACTAATTGATTCAGGCATTGGCAATTCATTGGTGGTTCCCCAATCACCATCGCCCGAAAGCTGACAACCAATTCTACCAATTCCGTAAGCCAACATTAAACCAGGTGCACAAGCATCAATAACATGCACTAACTTCAATCCTTTTTTGTGGGCATAATAGACTACAGCTCCTCCACCTACTATTAACCCTCCGTAAATACTTAACCCAGAACCGGATAAAATTACTCCAATTGGATCATTCATCAATCTTTCAATATCTTCAACAGCATCAAAAATTTTTGCTCCTAAAATACCACCAACCGCAGCAATAAAAGTCATGTTACCCACATGTTGGTAAGGTCTTATTTTTTCAAGCACTTCTTTTGGTTCAGGCAATTTGTTTTTTTCTGCTTCTCTATATTTTAAAAATGCCATCACTACAGCCAATACAATCCCTATTAGAAAATTCCCTTCTAACGACATAATGTATCCCTGCAAGTCTTCTGCTACTTGAGAATAATTTAAAATTATTCCTCCTAATTTATAGCCAATTATAAATCCAAATATTCCATTGGTCAGCAATTCATTAAAAGATGCTTTTTTTCCTACTATTATTTTCACTTCATTAGCAGACAATAATCCATCAGCTTCTTTTCTTTTCATTTCTTGAACAAAAAGTA
>DATGOR010000053.1:0-2440 GCA_035305805.1 Vicingaceae bacterium
GCGAAGAGTTTGTTATTGAAAGGCTTTCTGGCATTGAAGAATACAAAGAACTTTTTGCTAAAGCTTTCCCCCAAGAGGAACAACCAATTACGTACAAAAATTTACAAAAAGCTATTGGTGCTTTTGAGCGTAAATTAATTACTCCTTCAAAATTTGATGATTATTTAGCTGGAAATGACGAAGCCTTAAATGAACAAGAGAAACGAGGATTAGAAACATTTATGACTACAGGTTGTATTACTTGCCACAGCGGAAATGCGTTGGGCGGACAATTAATCCAAAAATTTGGTCTGTTTGGTAATTATTGGGAACTTACCAAAAGCGACAGAATTGATGATGGTAAATTTGAAGTTACCCAAAATGAAGCAGACAAATACTTCTTTAAATCACCATCGTTAAGAAATGTAGAAAAAACTTATCCTTATTTCCATGATGGAAGCGTAAATGAGTTGGATGAATCAGTAAAAATTATGGCAAAATTGCAATTGAATAAAGAATTGACTGAAGAAGAAACCAACGATATTGTTGCGTTCTTAAAAACTTTAACGGGGGAAGTTCCTCAAGAATTTAAACAATAAGTACAATGTATAAGATTAGCTTTATTACCCTTGTTTTAGCTACTGCATTTTTTGCTTGTAGCGATGAAAAAACTACTGAAAAAGAGGTAGAAACTACAACAGAAGAACAACCGATGCAAGTTGCCGAAGGTGTGGAAGAACTCACCATAGAAGAAAGCCAAGCTTACACGCTAAAAGGTCAGGAAATTGCTCAACAAACTTTTAAGGCATTGAGCGGAAATTTAAAAAAAGCCATGAGCGAAGGTGGTGTTACTAATGCTGTTAAATTCTGTAATGTGCAAGAGAGTGTTATTGTTGATTCTCTTTCAAAATATTATGATGTTAGCATTAAAAGAACGAGTCATAAATTGCGTAACGATAAAAACAAACCCAATGCTTCCGAACAAGAAATGATTGATTACTATTTGAATGCTTCAAAAACTACCGAAGATTTATTTCCTGAAGTAAAACGAAATACCGATAATACAGTAAGCTTTTACGCTCCCATACATTTACAACCACTTTGTGTTACTTGCCACGGAACAGTAGGGAAGCAAGTTGCTGAAGCCGATTACAAATCTATTTTAGCACTTTACCCTAATGATAAAGCAGTTGATTTTGAAGTAGATGACTTTAGAGGGATTTGGAGCATCACTTTTAAATAGAAAAGTTTTAAGGTTAATAGAAATAATATTCTATACTGTCATTCTGAATGAAGTTTTGCCAAAAATTTATTTTCGTTACAAAACAAAATGAAGAATCTTTTTTTAATAATTGAATCCCTCATTTAAATAGATTCTTCACTTCATTTCACTATATCGTTTTCAACGAGATGTGAAATTTTGTTCAGAATGACAATAAATCAGACACTAAACGATTAAATATAATTCCCTATGGCCACTTTTAATGAAATAATCAATTCCGACCAACCTGTTTTAGTAGATTTCTTTGCTACTTGGTGTGGTCCGTGTAAAGCCATGTCGCCAATTTTGGATGATGTGGCAAAACAAGTTCAAGGCAAAGCCCGTGTATTAAAAATTGATGTCGATAAAAACCAACAGGCTGCTGCCGCTTATCAGGTAAGAGGTGTGCCAACGCTTATTTTATTTAAAAATGGTCAACAGCTTTGGAGACAATCAGGAGTAGTAGATGCAAATCAGTTAGTGCAATTAATTAATCAACATAGTTGATTCTAATTAGTGTTAGAAAAATCCAGCTATTTTCTAGTTTTTGCGAGTTTTCTTACAAAGACTAATTTTCTTAAAAAAGATGATTAGCTTTGGAGCCTGATTTTAAGGTTATTTTGAGTACTAAAACTAATGAGCAAGCATTACAGCATCATCTTCTTACTTTTTTTAATTGGAGCTTTGTCGGCTCAAGCTCAGCAATTGAATTTGCCACTTAACCGAGAATTTAATTTGGTAAACCAAAAAGAATTTAATGCATTAGAAAATAATGTACACACTTCTTTTCATCCTATTCTGCAATCGAAAGTAGCAACCGACAGCTTTTATTTACTTAAAAACCATGAGCAAGATGCTTACCTTATCAATATAAATAAAACTTACTTAAAAGATAAATCGTGGTTTTCCAGAAAATTGTTTCACGAAAATTTTGTACGAGTTGACACCGGAAAATTTTACCTTACCTTAGATCCTTTGCTAAATTTGGAATTGGGACAAGATAGTGAAGCTGCCAATCAAGACCAAACACTTTATGTAAATACTAGAGGAATTATTGCAAAAGGACATATTGGCGAAAAATTTTCTTTCCAAACTGCTTTGTATGAAAACCAAGCGGTTTTTCCAGATTACATGGCAGCTTATGTACGCTCAACCAATGTTGTTCCCGGACAAGGTAGGGTAAAACGTTTTAAAATTAAT
>DATGOR010000054.1:0-3056 GCA_035305805.1 Vicingaceae bacterium
AAATTAATATTTTGATATTCCCAATCTACCTCAGAAATTCTTACCAAACTTATAAGATTATTGATATTGGAATAATACATTTTGGGCGAAAGTTGAAAACGATGTTGATTCACTTTTTTATTCCAATCCAATGAAACATTAATATGGTCTGAATTTTCAGCTTTTAAATTGGTATTTCCCCACAAATTGATGCTCGAATTGTAGTGAAATTCTAAATACAACTCTTTTAAATCGGGAGCTCTAAAGCCTTTTGCAACAGCTGCTCTAAGTTGGGTATTTTTGTTTAGCTCTACCAAAAAACTAAGTGAAGGAACTACAGGAGCTTTATAAACCGAATTGTAAGCATAACGCATGGCGGGTTTTATAGTAATTGCTTTTATGGGCTGGTAACTAAGGGAAGCAAAAAGTGCATAATCGCCAATACTTTGTTGTTGATTAGTTACACGAGAAGCCATAATTTTATCATGTTTCAATTCAGCTCCAATACTATAATTTACTTGGTTGGAATCATTTTTTTTAGTGTAAACCGTTCTTGCTAAATACGTGTGAAAAACGGTGGTATCCTGATCGCTTTCTCCTTCGGTTAAAAACTGATTGAGCGTAGTTAAATCTTTAAAATAAATGTTTCTAGTCCTTTTAAAATAGGAGTGAGCCAAGGTAATATCTATAAAATTGGTTGGTGAAATTCTACCATTTAGTAATAGTCTGTTATTGACACGGTGGGTGTTGTAGTACGTATCAAACGCTGTAATGTAATATGGAGCTCGTGGCAAGCCTCTGTCTGTCATCGTTTCTGTAAAAAAATCGGCTGCATAAGTTAATTTTAAATGACGGATGGTTCGGTTGTACATAAAATTTCCAATATATTGCTCCCTTGGTTTCCACGTTTTAAAACGCGAAGTATCCGGTTGAGCAAACCCTTGAAAGAAATTGCGTCCACCACCAATTTTATAGGTGTTTTTGTTGTGTTTAAATCCTAAGCTGCCACTAAAATTGTACTGACCAATACTTTCATAAAAACTTTTTGCCTGAACAGCAATTTTTTTAGTTTGAGCTTTTTTGGTAATCAAATTAATAGTGCCTCCCAATGCATTTGTTCCATAAGCTACTGATGTTGGTCCGTCTATTACTTCAATTTTTTCAATACCGTTCAAATTAATTTGCGAAACATCAATATTGCCGCTCAACCTACCTTCAACAGGCACGCCATCTATCATAATTTTTACGTGATTACCGGAAAGCCCGTTAAGGTTAATGGCAGTTTCGTTTACGTGTCCGTTATTGGTTCTAAAATTCAATTCCGATGTTAGCACTTCTCGCAAATTACTTGCACCTTTAGCATTAATTTTTTCCTCATCTATGGTTTCCACTTTTTGTACCGATTCTTTTAACTGAATAGGAATAAAATTTCCTGTAATTACCAATTCTTCTAAGTTGGTACTTGATGAGGTGAGGTATATTATTGTTGGTGCTGCTTTTGGAAAAATGTTGGTTTGGAATTTTTCATACCCCACAAAACTAATTTCAACTGTAGTGGAATCCGTGTAAGGATTAATTACAACTCCATTTTCATCAGTAATGCTCCATTTAAAATTACCATTGGCATCGGTAAACTTAACATGAGCTAAGTAAATAGGGGAGTTGTCGGCTTTGTCTTTAACAATAATTTTTGCAGACTGAGCCGTAGCCCACACCGAAGAAAGCCAAAAACTTCCCAACAACACTATTTTGAGTACTAAGTTCATTACTTAATGATTAATTTCTTAGTAATTTGTTGTTTATCAGTTAGCAGTTGAAGCAAGTACATCCCGGAAGGTAAATCACCAACATAAAGCTCGCTAAGTGTATTTTTTAATAAACTTGTTTTTAAAGTTTTTCCTGTAATATCCAATATGTTTGCTTGTAAATGATTTACATTATTTGAAATACGAATGTTAATGTTTTCGCTTGCAGGATTGGGGTAAAACTCAAAGTCTATAAAACTCAACTGTTCATCTACAGAAGAAGTGACAATTTCTTCCATATCAAAATAAGTATCGCCATTAGCCATTCCACCAAAACCTGTAAAAACAATTCTAAACAATTTGGTACTGTCTAAATTATGTACAAAATAAGCAATGGTATCATATACTTCCCAACCATTTGCAGAACTGTAGTTTTTCCATTCTCTACCAATATTGTTAATGTTTTTTGTAAAGGTAGTTTGAGGAGAAGTAGCTGCATTAGCAGTAGCTAAATCGGTGTAATGCCCCTTGGCACTCCAAACATTTACATTGCTAAAAATACTCGATACAGGAACATACATACCCGGAGGAAAAACATAATCGGTATGTTTTACAAAAGTGAGTTCCCAAGTGGTGTTATCAGGTTCTCTGTCTATCAATTGATTGTTTATCATAGAGAAATAAACAAAATTTCTGTTGGGATAATTATTTTTATTAAATGTAGTGGTTTGTTCGTTAGAACCATCTATATTGGCATATTTAAACTCCCAAACTCCCGATTTTAAACTAACTATCCATAGTTTTTTAAAGGAATTATTGGCTAGTTTAACAAGATAAAGCGAATCGCCAAAGGTCCAAAAATTGTTCTGAGGATTTAATATACCCCAACCCATATCGAACATTCCATTAGCACCTCGGTAAACATTAAAAGCTCCGTTTGTCCAAGAGGTATCTGTATTTAACAATCTTTCCCAAGTGTTGTAATTGGTGGTGTCAAAAGTATTCCACTGGGAGGTATCTCCCGGATAATTCCAAAGGGTAGTATTTGCTTCGTTGAGCAAAATGGCACTTCCGGCAGCTCCATTGCCGCTTACGGCAAAAGCAATTTCCCAGTTGGTGGCACTTTCAGATTTAATGATGCCATTTTCTAGGCTGTAAAAAACTTGTTGTTGATATTGAGCTTGCATCGAAACCGTTTCTGAAACGGGTTGAGCAAAAATAGTATTCAATAAAATGAATATTGGTAGGAATATTTTAGTTAGGATTTGCATGATGTTAAGATTTAAAAAGTTTGTGTTAGGTTTATTAATAAAGAGAGGAGGAGCGACCTCC
>DATGOR010000055.1:0-7945 GCA_035305805.1 Vicingaceae bacterium
GAGTGTTTTACAGGGTACCCACTTTTTGGATGAATGGTGTGTGAATATTTTATTCCATCTTTTTCATAGAATTTGCGGTAATTACCCGATGTGGCTAAAGCGGCATTTTCTAAATTTACAATAGAGTATAAGGTACGTTCCTGCTGATTTTCTAATGGTTTGTCAATGCCAATTCGCCACCATTTTTTATCAGCATTTTTACCTTTCGTTATTATTTCACCACCCACTTCTATCATGTAATTTTTAACTTGTTTTTCATTAAAAAATGCAGCTAAAACATCTACCGTATAACCTTGGGCAATGGCATTAAAATCTAACATTACCTCTTTTTGCGTTTTTATGATGGAATCGTTTTGAAAGCGGATAGCATCAAAATTTGTGTACTGTAAAAGACTATCAATGGTGGTGCTGTCATTTTTCGCTGTGTTTTCAAAACCAAATCCCCAAGCATTTACTAATGGAGCAACAGTAGGGTTAAAAGCACCTTCAGTAGTTTTATAAACTTCTTTAGCCATAGTAAGCACATCGGCAAAAAAAACATCGGTTTTTACTCCTTTATCACTTTTGTTGAAAGTAGTTATTAACGAACGTTTGTTGTAGGTGGACAATGAATTGTCTATTTCAATTAATAAGGAATCCACTGAACGCTGAAAATTTCTGTCGTCTAAATATAAAATTTGGTAAGTAGTTCCTTGAGCATAACCTTTAACTTCAGTAGGTGTTTTTTTCTTAGGCTTGTTGTTGCAAGCAATAAGAGATAAAATAGTAAGTGCAAGTAGTAGTTTTTTCATATTATTGATAGTTCTTTATTTTTTATGGTCTATTTTTTCTGACACAAATTAACGGGTATTGCACAAT
This sequence comes from Vicingaceae bacterium, assembly GCA_035305805.1. GTDB lineage: Bacteria > Bacteroidota > Bacteroidia > Flavobacteriales_E > Vicingaceae > BRH-c54. The sequence continues at coordinate 859 of DATGOR010000055.1, forward strand.
TTTTTTAGATGACTAAAGATTTCCACAAAAAACATCAAAGATGGTTTAATTGGTGAAAATAAGTGAAAATTACTCCTTTAAATTTGTGTAAACAGAATAAATGAGTATTGTTCTCCAAAGTTGATGCAAGAGTTTAATCTTCTAAAAAATTTCATTGGCAAAGAAACTAAAAAATATTCCTAATTTTGCGTTATGATATTACCAATTGTAGCATACGGAGATCCGGTTTTAAGAAAAGAAACCGAAGAGATAGACGCTAACTATCCTGATTTAAAACAATTAATTGCTGATATGTTTGAAACCATGTATCATGCAAAAGGAGTGGGGTTGGCAGCACCTCAAATTGGATTGCCTATTAGACTTTTTATTGTAGATGCAGCAGCTTTTAATGAGGACGGAGATGAACCCGATTTAGAAAATTTTAAACGCGTTTTCATTAATCCCATAATTGTAGAAGAAAAAGGCAAAGAATGGAAGTTTGAAGAAGGTTGTTTAAGTATTCCGGGAATTAGAGAAGATGTAGCAAGAAAACCAGAGTTAACCATTGAGTATTATAACGAAAAATTTGAGTTGGTAGAAGAAAAGTTAGATGGATTGGCAGCTAGAGTAGTACAGCATGAATATGATCATATTGAAGGCGTTTTGTTCATTGATAAGATTAATCCGTTAAAAAAACAACTGATTAAGAGCAGGCTAAATGCTATTGTTAAAGGAGAAATTAAAGTTGGATACCGTATGAAGTTTCCATTAATTAAAAAATAAATTAGAGTTATGATAAAGAATGTATCACTTGGAGTTTTAATGTTAATGTTTGGGTTAAGCGTTATTTCTTGTTCCGGTTCATCTGAAGGAGATGTGGTAGTAGAAGCCAATGAAGAAGTAAAAGATACTATTATTGATACAGTTGAAGAAAGAATAGCACTGATAGATAAGTACAATACGGTTATTATTAATGATACACTTGGACAGCATAGAGAAACTGCAGAAAAACTGTTGGTTGCTTATGAAGATTTCTTGAAACATCATAGTTTCGAGTCTATTTCTAAGGAATATCAATTTAGAGCCGGTGAATTAGCAAAAGCCTTAGGGAAACCTCATTTAGCTATAAAACATTTCAATGGGTTGCTAGAAAGAGATCCAGACCATGAAAGAGCCCCTTTAGCATTATTCTACAAAGCTACAATTGTAGGAGATGTTTTAAGAGAAGACGAAAACGCAAAGATTTATTATCAAGAGTTTATTGATAAATTTCCGGAACACCCGTTAGCGGAAAGTGCTAAAGAATCCATTAAACTTCAAGGAAAATCCTTAGAAGAAATTGTAAAAGAGTTTGAGGAAAAAAATAAGAACAATCAATAACCACTCAGGTTGTTAAACTTTCTTACAAAATATTTACTTCTCTTTCTAGTTCAATACCAAATTTGGAATTTACTGCTTGAATTATTTCAGCAGATAAGTCGTAAATTTCTTTCCCTTTAGCATTGCCGTAGTTCACTAGAACTAATGCTTGCTTTTTATGAACACCAAATTCGCCAAAGGTCTTTCCTTTGAAACCACATTGTTCTATTAACCATCCTGCAGCAATTTTTGTAGTGTTGTTACTTTGTGGATAATGAGGTATTTCAGGAAAAGACTTTTTTAGTGCTGCTGCTTTTTCGTTACTAATGGATGGGTTTTTGAAAAAACTACCTGCATTGCCAATAACCTTTGGGTTAGGTAATTTACTTTCTCGGATATTTATTACTGCTTGGCTAACATCTTTTATGGTAGGATGGGTAATCCCCATCACTTCCAATTCCGATTGAATGGCTCCATATGAAGTGTTAATATTGGGATGTTTGCTTAGTCTGAAAGTAACAGCGGTAATAAAATAGTTTCCTTTTTCTTTGGTTTTAAAAATACTACTTCTGTAATCAAACTCACAATCAGCATTAGAAAAATGAGCGATTTTTAATGATTTTATATCCAAGGCTTCTACTTCGGTTATAAAATCTTTTACCTCTACACCGTAAGCTCCAATGTTTTGCATAGGAGAAGCACCGACACTACCAGGGATTAATGAAAGATTTTCTATCCCACAATAGTTGTTTTTTATGCAAAAGCAAACAAACTCGTGCCAAATCTCTCCTGATGCAACTTTTAAGTAAACATGTTGGTCGGTTTCGTCAATTAATTGTATGCCTTTTAATTCATTTTTAATAATTAATCCATTAAAATCTTTGGTAAATAAAACATTACTGCCTCCTCCTAAAATGTAGATGGGCATCAATTCGTTGCTAATCAAAGTTTTTAAATCATCAATAGTGCGGATGGTAGCTAATTTTTTAGTAGTAACATCTATCCCAAAGGTATTGAACGGACGTAAAGAAATATTTTCTTGTATTAACATGAATTAATTTGCTTTTTGAATCAGTACTACTGCATAAGCCGAAACCCCTTCTTCTCTACCTTCAAAACCTAATTTTTCGGTAGTGGTGGCTTTTATAGATAAATCTTCTTCTTCAATATTTAAAATAGGACACAAGGTTTTTTTTATCTCTGGGATGTGAGGATTTATTTTGGGTAATTGCAATGCAATGGTAGCATCAATATTTCCTATGGTAAATCCTTTTTCAGAAAGGAGTTTTACTACGTCTTTTAGTAAAATTTTACTGTCAATTCCTTTGTATTGATCATCGGTAGGAGGAAAGTGAAAGCCAATGTCTCTCATGTTGGCAGCTCCTAAAAGGGCATCGCAAATAGTATGAATTAATACATCGGCATCCGAATGCCCTACCGCACCTTTAAAATGAGGGATTTTAATTCCTCCTAACCAAAAATCTTTTCCTTCTTCTAATTGATGAACATCAAAACCAAAACCGACACGTATTTTCATAATAATTAATTAGTAGTAGATTCATTTTGAGATTTAAAGTCATCAAAATCAAAACGAAGTGAGAAACGAATGGTGTTTGCTAAAGGATTTCTGGCAACAGTTGAGAACAAATAAGAGAAATCAATACTAAATACGCTAAGCTTAATACCTGCGCCAGCTGTAAAAAACTTTCTGTTTCCTTTGGTAGAGTGTTCGTGGAAATAACCAAAACGAGCAGCAAATTGTTTGTTGTACCAGTATTCTAATCCTGCAGAAATATTCACTTCTCTCATTTCTTCTGAAAACCCACCGGGAGCATCATTAAAAGATTGAAACATACCTGTAACAACAGGCACATTTGGATTTTTTCCGGCTGCAACTTCTTGTTCTCCGGTGGTAGGGTCAATAATTGGTTTGCCGCTATCATCAGTAGCATATTCTGGTGGGGTAGGTACTAATAATTTGTTGAAGTCGGTTAAAATAGTGATGGAGTTATAATCGTCCATTACGAAGGTAAGCGATTGACCAATTCTTAAATTAATTGGAATAAAATCTTTTATAGCATCATCGGTGTAAGAAATTTTTACACCAATATTAGAGATATTAATCCCGGCATTAAAAATAACATCTTGATCAAATAGGATGGCATCAGGATTAGTATAAAATGCTGAAACATCGGCTGCAAAAGAAGTTCCTGCTTTGGTGTTGGCTCCGGCAACATCAATTCCACCGGTTAGGTTAGAATAAATGTACCTTGCGGCTAGCCCAGCAGAAAATCTATCACTTAGCTTTCTACTGTAGCCAACATCCCAAGCCCATTCGTTAGGAGTGAAATCACCAATAGGGTTTCCTCTTTCATCGGTAAATTTAATGTCTCCTAAAGAGAAAAAACGCAATGAAGAACCTAAGGCATGATCACCATCTCCTAATTTTTTATAGATACTTACATAAGACAAACTAATGTCCGGTACCAAATCTCTTAACCAGGGAGTATAAGAGATAGAAACACCCATTTCTTTTTCAATAAATGCCATCTTAGAAGGATTCCAATGCATAGAATTCGCATCCGGAGAAGATGCTACACCGGCATCACCTAGTGCACCATGACGAGAGTCGGGAGCAATCAGTAAAAATGGAACTGCAGTAGTAATGGTATTAAGTTGTAGAATACTTTTTTTCTCTTGTGCTTTAATTGTAGAACAAAACGACACAATTAATAGGCTTAAAATAACTTTCTTCATTTAATTACTTAAAAAAATAGGATGGCAAATATACCAATATAACTAGTTAAAATTTAATAATTGACAACACTAAACGATTAAATTTTTAAGATATTGTAAAAGTAAATTACCTTAGGATTACCAGTTTCTGAATTTTTTCTGTAGTGGACATGTTTTCGGCTCTTACCCTTAACTTATAAACATAAACACCTCTTCCGATTTTGTCTCCATAAGCATCAAGCCCATCCCAAGTGATGGAAGAAGATCGGTAACCTTCGGTAAAAATATTTTGTTCTAATGTTTGAACTAATTTTCCGGTAACGGTATATATTTGTACCTGAGCGTACATCGGCCTACCGGGCTGGTTGTGCTCAAACCAAAATTCGGTGTAGGTGGTAAACGGATTGGGGTAATTATAGACTTTGTCAATTACAACGTCTTTTGATTTCACTACTACAAACTCTATGGTTGCTTCAGAAGAATTGTTGTAAACATCCCAAACTTTGAGCGTAAGTTTATGTCTTCCTTCTTCCAATTCTTTAAAAGGAAAACGAATGGTTCCTTTTTGATAGCTGTTGAGGTCTGCTTCGTAAAAATCATTTAAAATAAATGGTTGGTCGGTTTTGTCGTCTAAAATAGCAACAATGTCGTGCCCAATTCCATTTCCTACCATGTTTATACCGTGAATATCCTCCACATAAGCTAATAAATTTGGATTCTCATCAGTCATGCCTCCGCTGATAAAATTGTCATCATTCATGTAAAGTTCTAATTCAGGACCTTGATAATCGGCCGCGGCACTATCAGTCATTCCTCCTATATAAAAACCGTCATAATAACCATGGCCATCAGTTGTTCCGTTTTCGGTATAATAACTCATTTTGCCTAACCCATAATTAAAAGAGATGTCTTTTGGTACAACAAAGCTGAAAGAAAAATCACCGTTGGTTACACTTACTTTTCCCTTAAAAAGTTTGCTGATTTGTTGTTCAAATTGAAAAGCAGCTCCGCCATCATTTTGTAGGGTAGTGATTTGTTTGGCTTTATCAAAAACAGTTGGTTTAATTATGCCATTGAATGAAGTGAGTTTGTTGCCATTTCTGTCTTGAACATAGCCATCTATGGTTACTTTTTGTAAAGCTTTAATAGTGTCGTTGTTACTAATAGAGTTGCCATTTATTTTAGTGGTGATAACTTCGTTTTGAGGATAAGCAAGTTTAAGTGCAGGATCTCCTAATAGTGTAAAATTTCGGTTGTTGGTAGATAAATTGCCGGGAATGTTTTTTGCGTCTTTAAAAATTTCCCCCAAGGTTTTATCCTCTAAATTGTTTTGTGTAAATATTAAATCAAATATTGATTTGTTTATTTGAAAATTTGGTGTCGCAAAAACCGTCCTAACAGTAGTCATTAAAGCTATACCACCTCCTTTGTTAAGGATGATTAATTCTCCTGCGGATGTTCTAATAGGATCGTCAAATCGACTGAATTCACAAGTAGCTGTAATAAAGAGTGGGAGTTTGTTTTGATTTTCCCAACTATTTATCATGGGTACAGTTAAAATCCTTTCGTGAGCCCAACCTACTTCACCCCCATGTCCGGTGTAGTTTACAATTAAAGCTCCTTCATTTATTTTCTTGTCTATTTTATCATTTACATCGGGATACCTATTTCCGCCAGGCGTAGCAACTTGTTGGTAGGCATCAATTAATACTTTATCTACATTGTAGGCTTTGTATCTGCTTCTTACAGTGTCAGCAATTATATTTGCATCTCTCATGTGCATATTAAGAGCATCCTCATCATCTCCGACAAAAAGTAGTTCATTTCTCCAGTCATCTAAGGTGTTTATGGTGTTATAGTTTAATATTTTATTTACTACATTATTGGCTTCTTGAGTAGATTTTACAGGCAGCCTACCAATAGCAATATCCATCACTTCCGGTCCATTCCAAAGCCCCTCGCTATCATCTAACAAGCCATAAAAATCATCCGAAACGTATGAAACAGGTCCTAAGGGGTTTACAGAGTTTTCCGATTGGAAAGTAGGAATAAAGTTGGTGTTGGCAGTCAGTCGATTTTTATTATCGTAAGAGCCGTCACCAAAAAGTAGTAAGTATTGTGGCAAATCTGTTGAAGTAACAGCTCTGTTGTATAACATTCTAACAAAATCTCTGATGGCAACAATGTCTTGAGCTCCGGAAGAAAACTCATTATAAATTTGCTGAGGAGTAACAATGATAACATCTAGCCCTTCATTTTTATGAAAATCAGCAATTTGATTGGCTTGCGTTAGGAATAATGGGTGGCTGATAATGATCATGTCTGTTTGAGTGAAACCATGCAAGTTCTGATTTTCTATTTTCCCTAATAAAGCAACTTGGGTAGAAACACTGTTGGTAAAAGCTATAAACTCTCTTAAAGAGTCTGTTGCGGCATTAAAAGAAATGATGCCGTTAGAAAGATTAAACGGTTGTTCCCTAACATTGATGGGGTCGGTTACATCCCAAATTTTACTAACTATTCCGGCATTGCTTAAGTTGAAATTAGCAATGTTTCCACTGCCAACAGAGTTGATGTCTCTGAATATAAGCTGATTGCCATTCATGGTTAGATTTCTTCTGAAGTTCAGTTCAATTTCGTTTAACCAACCTGTTGAAGTAGAAGTTGGTCTGTTGTAGTCAACAGTAATATTAAGTATATCGGAAGTTGTAGTGAATGAAGTAGATCCATTGTTTGTAGAAGCAAATGCTGAGGTATAGCTTGTCATATTAACATTTTGGAGTGGAACAGTAAAAGAATTGGAGTTAGTAGTAACTGTAAATACACTTTGTGTTCCGGAACGAGCAGCAAAAGATGCATCAATGTAAACAGGAGAGTTGACATCAATATTTGGTGCATTAAAACTAAAACTGTAGGAAGTTCTGGCATCGAAAACTTCTCCAAACCATTCTTGTCCGGATTTTATTAAGTTAACTAAATCCTTTTCGTGAAAATCATAATCGTTAAAAGAGGT
>DATGOR010000056.1:0-6145 GCA_035305805.1 Vicingaceae bacterium
TTTTGAAATGGGTATTTCCTATTTTGTTCCTTTGCAAGAGCGTTCTAAATCATTAGCTTATTTTGAAAATGCTCTAAAAAACAGCAGTGAAGACACTATTCCTGAGCTTTATTATTATTTAGCAAGAGCTTATCATTATAATGGTGATTATGAAAAATCAATGGAAGCATTTAATAAGTTTAAGCCTTTCATTAAAAAACAGTCTGTTGCAGGAAGAAATTTGATAAAAGAAACCGATTATTTTATTGATAGAAATAAAAATGGAGAGTTACTGTTAAAAAATATCCATGAAGATATTGCTATTACTAACTTAGGAAATAGTATTAATTCCGAATTTGATGAATACGCTCCGGTGTTTAATAATAATGACCATGTATTAATTTTTACCTCCAGAAGAAAAACCGACAATAATAAAATTGCTCCGGACTTAAAACCTTATGAAAACATTTATGTTGCTAAACAACAAAATAATTCATGGCAAATTATAACCGATAAAAAAGAATTGGTCAACTACCTGCCTAACGACTATCATTCTAAAAAACATAATGCAGGGGTTATTTATTCCTCCGATGGAAAACGATTGTATTTATACAAAGAAGATAAAATTTGGGTATCCGATTTTGAAAACAACCAATGGACAGAATTGAAGCAATTGGAAAAAACCATCAATTCCAGTATTTACAACATCCCTAGCATTAGTTTATCTAACGATAATAAAACCTTATTTTTTGTTGCTATTAGAAAAGATGGTTTTGGAGGAAAAGACATTTATTCGGCAACACTAAACGAACAAGGAGAATGGGATAAGGTTAAGAATCTTGGTGAAAATATCAATACTTTATACGATGAAGACGCTCCATTTCTTAGTAATGATGGAAAAACACTTTATTTTTCCTCGAGAGGACACGATGGAATTGGCGGTTTTGACATTTTTAAAAGCGAATTAATAAATGGAAATTGGTCAACACCAATTAATTTAGGTATTCCCTACAACTCACCTGCTGACGACATTTTTTACATTCAAACAACAGAAAATGAAGGATATTTTGCTTCCTCAAGAAAAAATGGTTGGGGAGACATGGACATCTATCATTACGGACCAAAACCACAAGAAACCCCTTCGTTGTTAGTAACTATAAAATTAATCGACAACAACAATCAACCTCTAAGTAACACTATCGTAACACTTGATGACGGCTCTCCAATAATGATGACTGACGGTAATTATGCTGCCGCTATTTCTTATAAAGAAAGTACTTTATTGACGTTAAACAAAGATGACTTTAAAGAACAATCCGTAACTATTCCTACTGCTGAAAATGCTAAAAAATTGGATTTATCTGCTTCTTTTTATCAAACTAAAATTTCAGAAAAAACCTATCAAATACTTACAGTAAAAAATGCTGAAAATAGGTTAATTATTTCCGATACCTTATTGATTGAAAAAGACGACTTAGTAGCTAACGAAAACACCAATACAAACAATACTAATACCAACCAAAACAATACTTCAACAGTTAAAACCACAGATAAATTCAAACAAACTTTCGATTATAAATTAACTCAAATTAACCCTACTAATAAGGATTTCATTGCTTTATTGAACAAAGCTTTAGAAATTGCTAACGCTGGTAAAACTGTAGAAATCACCATAGAAGCAAGTGCTTCCAATGTTCCTGTAACTACCTTTTCTAATAATCAACTGTTAGCAAAATCTCGTTTGGAAGAAGCCAAAAAGTTACTTTCAAATCAATTAATTGCTAAAGGAATAAAAGCAACTTCCTTTAAATTTATTGATGAAAAGAGCTTAGTTCAAGGACCTGATTTTAAAAATGATGCATCGGATATTAACAAGTACAAACCCTACCAATATATAATTATTCAAATAAAATAGTTTATCTTTTGGTATTAAGTTTGTATCTTTCGAGAAAATTTTTTTGGTGAACTTGAAACACAACATATTACCCCTACTCTTTTTACTTTCTTCTGCTTTTTCCGTAGCACAACGAATTGACCCTGCTGAAGCTGAAGAGCATTTTAAACACAATAATTTTATTTTTGCATTGGGTGTTTATGAAAAACTAATGGAAAAAGAACCAAAAAATATCGAGTATCCATTTAAAGCAGGTTTCTGTGTGCTTCACATCAACAGTGATAAATCCAAAGCAGTAAAATACTTGGAAATAGCCTCCGAAAGAAAATCAGATCCGGATGTAGATTACTTCCTCGCTAAAGCCTATCATTATAATTTAAAAATTGATCAAGCCATCGAAACTATTGAAAAATATATTGCTTCGGGAATTGGCACATTACAAGAACAAGCCAAAAGAGAATTAGAAGCTTTTAAACATGCTAAAAATTTAGTGTCGAGCCCCATTGACATTAGTTTTGAAAATGTAGGCGATTTAATTAATTCAGAATATCCGGACTATTACCCATTTGTAACTCCTGACGAATCTTCTATCTATTTTACTTCAAGAAGAAAAGGCGTAGTTGGTGGCGTAAGAGAATTTGACGGTTATTATTCTTCCGATATTTTTTATTCCGTAGTTGAAAATGGTGAATTTACAAAGGCAAAAGGTGCCGGATTAATGGTAAACTCTATGTACGATGAACAAGCTGTTGGACTTTCATACAATGCCGATTTACTTTTTGTTTACATCGATCATATAAAAGATTACGGAGATATTTATACCTCCAAAATTGTAAAAGGAAGAGCTAAAAAGATTGAAAAAATGGATGAAAGCGTTAACTCTAAGGAGTTTGAAAGTGCTGCCACCATTTCTGCCGATGGAAACACCTTGTTTTTTGCCAGCAGACGTGACGGAGGATTAGGAGGTAAAGATATTTGGATGACAAGAAAACTCCCCACAGGAGAATGGGCTGAACCTCAAAACTTAGGTAAAAACATTAATACTCCTTATGATGAGGACTTCCCTAACTTATTTTATGACGGTTCTACCTTGTATTTTTCTTCAAAAGGACACAATAGTATGGGTGGATACGATTACTTTAAATCTACTTGGAATCCTGAAACCAATGAGTGGTCTTTGGCAGAAAATTTAGGATTTCCTCTTAACACACCTGAAGACAATATTTGCATCTCTTTTACCGAAGACCAACGTCATGCCTATGTTTCAGCTTGGAGAAAAGATTCTTATGGTGATTTAGATATTTATAAGGTTACTTACAATGAGTTGGATGCTCGTCAAACCATTATAAAATCAAAAATAGTAAAAGAAGGCACAGACGAAGTAATTACTGATGCCTTTGTAATAGTAACCGACAACCGTACACAAGAAGAAATAGGACATTACACCCCCAACTCTAAAAATGGTAGTTTTGTAATTACTTTAGTACCGGGAAGCTATAATGTGATGATAGATGCTCCGGGCTTTGCTCCTAAAAGTGTGGACATATTAGTGAAAGGAAAAAGCGATTTTGAACAGTTTATTAATAAAGATTTCGCTGTAACACCTTAAAAACTCACTCATGTCATTAAAACTTACTAAACCTCTTGCTTTTATAGATTTAGAAACCACCGGATTAAATGTTGCTTCCGATAGAATAGTTGAAATTGCTATTGTTAAACTTTTTCCAAATGGCAACAAAGAGGCTATTACCAGAAGAGTCAACCCGACTATTCCAATTTCTAAAGAATCGACTTCTATACACGGTATCAGTAACGAAGATGTAGCAAACGAACCTACTTTTAAAGACATGGCAAAAGAATTGGCACATTTTATTGATGGTTGCGATTTGGCAGGCTACAATTCAAATAAATTTGATATACCCATGCTGGCTGAAGAATTTTTGAGAGCCGAAGTTGATTTTGATATTACTAAAAGAAATTTAGTGGATGTACAAAATATTTTCCATAAAATGGAGCAACGCACACTTTCTGCTGCCTATAAATTCTATTGTGATAAAGACTTGGTTGACGCCCACAGTGCCGAAGCCGACACCATTGCTACACTTGAAATACTTGAAGCACAAATTAACAAGTATGCTGATTTGGAAAACAATGTTGCCTTTTTAGCTGAATTTTCTAAAGCCCACAACAATGTAGATTTAATGGGCAGAATTGTATATGACAAAAATAATGTGGAAGTGTTTAACTTTGGTAAACACAAAGGAAAACCCGTTGTGGAAGTGTTAGAAAAAGAACCCGGCTACTACCATTGGATGATGAACGGAGACTTTCCGCTCTATACCAAAAAAGTACTTACCCAAATCCGTTTAAAGGCCGTAGGGAAATAAAAAACACATAAAATAGCTTCTTCTTTATCCTTACCTTTGCCCCTAGTTTATGGAAAAGGAAATTCGCATCAATAAATACCTTAGTGAAATTGGTTACTGTTCGCGTAGAGCTGCAGATAAACTTATTGAACAAAGAAGGGTTACCATTAATGGAAAAATACCTGAAATGGGGACTAAAATTACTGAAAACGATGTGGTTGAAGTAGATGGAAAACCGGTAAAAAACACCATCACATCATTTGATTACATTGCTTTTAATAAACCGGTTGGCATTGTTTGCACTACCGATACCCGTGTGGAAAAAAACAACATTATTGACTACATCAATTACCCTAAAAGAATTTTCCCTATCGGAAGGTTAGACAAACCTAGCGAGGGATTAATCCTTTTGACCAACGATGGAGATATTGTCAATAAAATACTTCGAGCAGGCAACAACCATGAAAAAGAGTACATAGTTAAGGTCAACCGCCCCATTACCTCGGATTTTATTCAAAAAATGAGTAACGGTGTTCCTATTTTAGATACCGTTACCAGGAAATGTAAAGTAAAATCGTTGGATAAATTTACCTTTAACATTGTGCTTACTCAAGGGCTTAACCGCCAAATCAGAAGAATGTGTGAATATTTAGGCTATGAAGTTACTCAACTGCAACGCTTCAGAATTATGAACATTAAACTAGATTTACCAATAGGAAAATGGAGAAAACTCACCGATAAAGAACTGAATGAGCTTCAAGTACTTATTGCTGATTCTTCTAAAACACCAAGGTTTAGTAAGTAACGCTACGATTTTTTTATTCATTCTTGTATTATGATGAGCATCCAAAAACCAACGCTAACTACTTGAGCGAGGGCAAACGAACAAACGGTGCGAAATCTTGTGTAATCGGACCAGGAAATGCGGTGGCTTTGTGGGTAAAGATGAAACAAGATTTGGCGTTTGTTCTTGATTTTGGCTCTTTTCATCAAGAAAAAGAGCAAATAATATAATACCAAAAAAACATCCAATCTCTCAAACCAACTGTAGCACATAATTTAAAAACTCAATAGATTAATGTTCTATTTACCATTTCGTTTTTCACACGATAATTCTATCCAATTGAGCAATATTTCTATTTCTTCTCCTAAAGTCGTTTTTCTGTGTCTAGGAACTTTACTTTCGAAAGTATCCTTTAAACTAGCACATTTTGTATCTGAATTTGAAAATTGAGACAATTCATTTATAAAATCCAATTCACAAAACCTTGATGGTAAAACGCCAATTGAAAAAATGTCATTAGGGTATTTTTTCAAAGTATCTACTATCATTTGCGGAGTCATTTTGTTTAAATCTTCTGATGTTAATACTCTTATTGTAGTTATTTGCTTATTACTCGGTGTTGACATTCCGTTTCTGCATGAAATTACTACCAGACTTATTAAAAAGTAAACTAAAACTAATTTTGTCAAACACTTTAACATTCTATATTTCAAATTTTAACTATTAAAAACATTATAACTAAAATTACCACTAATAATTAGAATACATTACATATCTTCCACTTTTATCTTGCTAATTCCATCTGTCGGACGTAATTTTACCTTAATATGTACCACTTTATCAAACATATCGGCTTACTGCTTTTACTACTATTTTTCCTTTTGAACAATCTGTTCAGCCAAAACTATATGCCTGGAACCATCATCATTAAAGTAAAAGAAGCTTACCGCAATTTATGTGAACCCCACCGAATTGCAGCTAATAACTTTGAGAAAATTGCTCAGAACATACAGCTAAATAACTTAGAAAAAATGTTTCCAAACAAGGCTAAAGCTGACCAAAAAGGACACATTGATTTGTCTTTAATTTACCAACTTAATTATTCTTCCTCCATTCCCTTAC
>DATGOR010000057.1:0-4395 GCA_035305805.1 Vicingaceae bacterium
GGTAATTTTTACCATCATTGGAGTGATGGTACATTGAGAGACGTGGCTGAAAATATTCCTGGTTCAGATACAGCATCCATGCTTTTAACAAGAGATTATAAGTACGAATCAACTTTAAAAGACTCTACCAACAATTATTCAAAAACAGCTTTCACTATTCCATTGCGATTTGGATTGAAGTTTAAGCTATCTCCTCATTTATATGCAAGAGCTACTGCATCCTATATTTTAACTACTACTGAATATTTAGATAATTTAGGTGGTGGAGGTAGTGATAAGATGTTCCAAACTTCATTTGGGTTACAATATAATTTTGCCGGAGCTTCTGCTACTAATGATAAGTACAAAGATTTCGATTTCTCATCTTTAGATAAAGAAGATAGTGATGGAGATGGGGTGAATGATCTGGCTGACAGATGCCCGGGTACAAAATCCGGAGTAACAGTAGATAAAGATGGTTGTCCATTAGATGCTGATAAAGATGGTGTGCCGGATTACATGGACAAAGAACCCAATACACCTGCAGGTGCATTAGTAGATGAAAATGGAGTAACACTTACGGACGAAATGATAGCAACCAAACATGCTATGAAAGATTCTGTAATTACAGAGTACAAAACATTTAAAGCAGAAGATTTATCAGATGAAGAAATGAAAGAAATTCAAGCTTTATACGAACAAAATAAAGGCGGTAAAATTGGTCAGTCAACGATGCCTGCTAAGTTTGTTCCGCTTGATTTAGATAAAGATAATTATTTATCTGCAAAAGAAATCACTAATGCTATTGATCAATTCTTTGAAGGAGAAAATGACCTTACAGCTAAAGATTTGAATGAGTTGATTGATTTCTACTTTGAGCAATAAACAAAAAATGATATAAAATGTTAAAACAGTTATTTCTATTAGTCAATTTCGTAAGTCTTTTTATTTACCAATTAATCTTCACTTCTGACGTAACTGTTAAACAAAACATGCCTTCCACCATTCAACCTAATGGAGAAGTAGAGGTAGCTATAACTGTTACTAAAGGAGATGTAACAGGATTTGCTAAAATTCAACAAGAAATTCCTGAAGGATTTGTTGTGGAGGCCATAGAAACACAAGGGGCAACTTTCTCATTTAAAGAACAAAAATTTAAATTGATATGGATGGCTTTGCCTCAAGCCAATGAATTTACTATAAAATACAAACTTAAAAATGTAGCTAACCAAGAAGGAAGCTATACCATTACCGGTAAATTCTCTTATATTGCTGAAAACGAACGTGCCAATATAGATATTCCCAACGGAACGATAACAGTGGGTGATGAAGCAGTTGTTGCTGATAATAACGATGATACTAATGGCTCAACTAATTCAGAAACTGAAAATGATGAGAGTGAAACAACTTCTACAAATGAAACAACCACAGCAGCAACAGAAATTGCTGTTACAAGAAAAATTGAGAAACAAGATGGTGATGTTTATTTGGTTACATTAGACATCAATAAAACCAATGTGGAAGGGTTTGCTAAATTGTCTGAAAATATACCACAAGGATTTAATGCAAAAAACAATAATTCAGGAGGAGGTGTTTTTTCTTTTGAAAATAATGAAGTTAAATTTTTATGGTTATCCATTCCAACAGAGAGTAACTTTAAAGTAAGTTATATTTTGGAAAAAACTTCCGCTTCTTCAGGAACCAATGAAATTTCAGGGACAATGGCTTATTTGGAAGGAGAGGACACTAGAAAATATACCATTGCAGCTACTACATTTGAAGTTGCAGGTTCAGAGGATGTTGTAGCAGACAATTCAAGTTCGCTTCAAGATAAAGTAGATGAACAAGCCAATGAAAATGAAGATGATGAAGATATCACAAATGAAAATGAAATAGTTGAAAATACCCAAGAAACAACAACCGATGAAGTAGAAGATACCAATAAAAAAGTTACCAATACTCCTGCTCCTCAAACAGGATTAGTAGCTTATAAAGTTCAAGTTGGAGCTTTTAGAGATGGCATTACGATAGATAAATACCAAAAAAAGTTTAACCTTAATGAACAAATTAATTTAGAAAATCACGAAGGTTGGACAAAACTAATTACAGGGAATTTTAAGGACTATAAATCTGCTAGAGATAAGCGTAACAACCTAAGAAACAAAGTAAAAACAGCCTTTGTTACTGCATATAATCAAGGTGAAAGAATTACTGTTCAAGAAGCTTTGATGATTACTAATCAACAGTGGGTAAAATAATTTCTACAAATTATTGTGGGTTTGTATCTTAATTTTTCTATATTCGTATTGTAATTTCATTATTTTTACTGTTTGACCAACTTATTAATGAAATAAATAGATGCCATTTCTAAGTTTAACGATAGAAATAGTTTAACAAATAATACATGAAAAGAGGGAGTGTTGTAGTTTTATTCATTGCGTTTTTTTGTGCATTGCAATTGCATGCACAATCAGATACTGCTATTACTGAAGACCAAAAAACTCCCAAATATCCTGTTGAAAAAATAAACCCTTTCTCTCCAACAATTGGCTTGGGAGTTGGAAATTTCAAATTTTACGGAGATGTATTAGATGCCCAAAGAGGAACTCCTTTCATTAGTAATATTGCTTACGACCTTCATATAAAACAGCGTTTAAGTGATTATTTATCTTTAAAATTTTATGTGCTTTTTGGTAAAGTAAGTGCCAACGAACGATCTATCAACAGGAACTTAAACTTTGAATCCCGCTTGTCAGTTGGAGGATTTGCTTTAGAATATGATTTTGGAAATTTCTTATCGAATAAAAAAAGAGCATTGAGTCCGTTCTTATCACTGGGTATAGAATCTGTTGAATTTCATTCCAAAACCGATTTGTTCGATGAATATGGAAACAAATACAATTATTGGTCGGATGGATCCATCAGAAATATAGCCCAAGATGCACCAAATGCCAATGAAGCTATCGTTATTCAACGAGATTATTTCTTTGAAACAGATATTAGAGAATCTGATTGGGATGGAAAAGGAAGATATCCCGAAAGAACATTTGCTATTCCTTTTGGAGGAGGTGTAATTATGCATGCTACTGAAAACATTGATTTCACCTTAGGCTTTATTATGCACTTTACGTTTACTGATTTAATGGACGGAGTAATAGCTGAAAGTGAGGGAGATAGAATTGGGAATCAACCCGGCAACTCAGGACAAGATAAATTCTTGATGAGCTCATTTTCTATCAGTTATAATTTCATGAAACACAGTAAAGACTATGAAATTAAAGAGTTTGATGAACCAATAGATTATTTAGCGTATGATATGGATGACGAAGATGGAGATGGTGTAATTGACTTCTTAGATGAATGTCCATGGACACCCGCAGACGTTGAAGTGGACGACAAAGGTTGTCCATTAGATATGGATAATGATTTTATACCCAATTACAAAGACGATGAGTTGGAATCTAGGCCAAATGCATTTGTAACACCTCAAGGTATTGAAATGACTGATGAAATGATAAAAGAAGGATATGATAGATACATGGACACTACCGGAGCATTTGCTACCATTGAAAATAGATATATTACAGCAGGTGAAAAACAAAAAGTTAAGCCTAAGAAATACAAAGTACAGTTAGGAAGATTTACTGAAGCTATTGATGCTGCTTTGGTGGATAAATTTTTAAGTGTTCCTGATGTAGAAATAAAAGATATTAATGGAGAGACAGTAATCACAGCCGGAGATTACATGAGTTTATCTGAAGCAGTTCAACGTAAAGCTAAATTGACGCGTGATGGTTTTGATGCCGCTATTGTGGTGGAAGAAACCAAAAATGGAGAACTTGTTTCAGTGGGAGATGAAGCTAATAATATGGCATTAAATGAAGATTTCTCTTCTATGGAAAGTACAAGTGGAGTAGTGTTTAGGGTTCAATTAGGTGCGTTTTCAAGAAAAGTTCCATCATCAAGTTTTAATGGTTTAAAAGGTGTAATTGAATTAAAAGCTGATGACGGGTTATTTAAATACATAGCTCCTGGATCATACGGAACTATTGGTGATGCAGCAAAACAAAAAATTAACTTAGCACTTGATTATGGTATTAAAGATGCTTTTGTTGTTGCTTTTAAAGATGGCAAACGTAT
Source organism: Vicingaceae bacterium (assembly GCA_035305805.1). Taxonomy (GTDB): domain Bacteria; phylum Bacteroidota; class Bacteroidia; order Flavobacteriales_E; family Vicingaceae; genus BRH-c54. Next base: position 4,120 of record DATGOR010000057.1, read on the forward strand.
TTCTCTAAAAGAAGCCGGAGTAATTTCAGCAGCACAAGAAAACATAGACACAAAAGAAAAAACTTACGATAAGAATAATATTGTATTTAAAGTTCAAATAGGTTCTTACAAAAACCAATTACCGGTGGAAGTGTTAACTAAATTTATGACTATAAAAGGAGTAGAACAGACAAAAATTGATAACGAACTTACCAGATATACTACCGGAACATTCAAATCGTATGATGAAGCTCAAGCTCACAAAACCAAAATTGTGGATGAAAAAGGTATAAAAGG
>DATGOR010000058.1:0-13848 GCA_035305805.1 Vicingaceae bacterium
ATGATGAGCAAAAATAAAGCAGAAGCTGCCATGGTATTAAAAAATACGTGATTGCTTTTGGTGGTTTTCGCAGCCACTAAAAAACTGAACATGGTAGCAGCACGCATTACCGATGGTGACAACCCTGTTATTAATGCATAAATCCACAAACAAATGATGATAAGTACTCCTTTAAAATATACTCCCCATTTCCATTTGTCTAAAAAACCAAATATGAAATTTAGTAAGATAAAAATAACCCCAACGTGTAAACCGGAAACTGCTAAAACATGCATAGCTCCGGCACTCGAATAAGCACTTTGTAATTGTGCATCAATGTCGTTTTTGTAGCCTAATATAAGTGCTGAAGCTACAGCCAATTGTTCGTCTTTTACCCCTAATTCGTTTAACTTATCAATTAAATTTTTTCTTATTTGGTGAGCGGTAGCTATTAATGATGAATTTTCAGCTTTTTGAATGAGTTTCCAATTGGTTGATTTTAAATAAGCTTGTTGATGAATTAAATGATAGGAGAGGTAGCGTTTAAAATCAAATTCATTAGGGTTTTTTGGCGGAGGAACATCTTTTAATATAGGTTCAAAAGAAATGATATCGCCAGATTTTAATGCTAACGCTTTTTCACTTTTTTCAAAATAAATAATAGATTTTCCCTGAGAAGCCTTCCAAGCGTCATCAGTTTTTATCCCACTAACATTTACAATGGCTTTTACAGAGTTTTCTTTTTCCTCAATGGGAGCGGTAATTTCTGCAACAATAAATCTACTTCCGGATTGACTTAATTCTTTTGTAGGCAGGGCTGCTGCTTTTTTTTTAAATGAAGTAAGAGCGTGCCCTCCCACTAAAAACATGCTGTACAACAGTACACCAAAGACCCATCGGTATTGGTACGAAGAGTTGGTTTTCTTTACCAAAAGTAAAACAACATAGCACAATAATAATCCCACAAAAAGGTATAGGGGTATATAATTTTTACTAGGAAAATATACAGCTGAAATAATTCCTAAAATAAAAGGAATGAGAAATCTGACTAATGGAATGTAATTTAACACGCGATGTTAAACTTTTCTTTTTAATTCAAAATGTTGTCCTAAATAAACCCTTCTTACTTGCTCGTCTGCAGCTAAATCTTCCGCAGTTCCGGCTTTTAAAATGCTTCCTTCAAACAATAAATATGCTCTATCGGTAATGCTAAGCGTTTCCTGTACGTTGTGGTCGGTAATTAATATCCCGATGTTTTTTTCTTTTAGTTTTGCCACTATGCTTTGGATGTCTTCAACTGCAATAGGATCAACTCCTGCAAAAGGTTCGTCCAATAAAATAAACTTTGGATCGGAAGCCAATGCTCGGGCAATTTCCGTTCTTCTTTTTTCTCCGCCAGAAAGGTTGTGTCCTAAATTTTTACGTACGTGTCCTAAACCAAACTCTTCAATTAACTCTTCCAATTTTTGTTTTTGTTCGGCTTTAGAAAGTTTCATCATTTCTAAAATAGCACTAATGTTATCTTCTACACTTAACTTTCTAAATACAGAAACTTCTTGAGGTAAATACCCAATACCCATTTGAGCTCTTTTATACATGGGTAATTTGGTGATGTTGGTGTTGTCAAGAAAAATCTCGCCTTCGTTGGGTTGCACCAAGCCTACGATCATGTAAAAAGAGGTGGTTTTTCCAGCTCCATTTGGACCTAAAAGACCTACAATTTCTCCTTGTTTTACATCAATGGAAACACCTTTAACTACCGTTCTTTTTCCGTATTTTCTTATAATATTATCGGCTCTTAAAATCATTTAGATACAAAATTTGTAAAAGTTTTGCCTGAGCAAATGTAGTTAATAATCGTTGAATAGTGGGTAATTTAAGCAATCGAAATTATCAAGCCATTAAAAAAACTTAGTTTTGTAAACAAATTTTAATCTGTTGTTTATGAGGTGGGTTTCTGTAATAATTGCTAGTGTATTTGGAGCAGGATATTCTCCTATTGCACCGGGAACAGTTGGTGCATTGGTGGGATGTATTATATTGTGGCTCGGAGAAAACACCTTAATGCTTGCTACATATCCGAGTCCTTGGTTCTTTTTAGGACTAATAATAGCAGTTACTTTATTAGGTATTTGGGCTACCAACCAGTTAGAAAAATATTGGGGAAAAGACCCTTCAAAAGTGGTGGTAGATGAATTAGTGGGTGTTTGGATAGCTATGATAATGGTGCCTTTTTCATGGGTAAATTTATTGTTGGCTTTTGGATTGTTCCGTTTTTTTGATATTGCCAAACCTTTAGGAATACGCCAAATGGAAAAAATGAGCCGTGGAGTAGGGGTAATGGCAGATGATATTTTAGCAGGAATTTACAGTAACATTGTACTACAAATTATCATTTTTATTATTTCAATATATTGAGGGGCAAGTTTTTCTTCATATCGTTTTTTAAATATCAAACTGCTGCGATGCTTGCAACAGCAGTAGATTTTGGAGTGTTCTTTTTATTAAAGGATGTGTTTGATGTTTGGTATGTAACAGCTACCGCTATCGGAGCATTTTCCGGGGCAGTTACTAATTTTATTTTATGCAGAAATTGGGCTTTTTCATCCAAAGAAAAAAAATTAGTACATCAAATTGGAAAATACATATTAGTTTCGGCAGGAAGTTTAATGCTGAATACTTTGTTGGTATATTTGTTTACAGAGTTGTTTCATCTTCACGAAAACTATTCGAGAATTATTACAGCAGTTTTAGTAGCTATTACTTACAACTTTACTTTACAAAAGTATTTTGTATTCAAAAAATAGGAATTAATGAGGGGAATTATGAGTAATCTAAAATCAATCAATTACTTTTGTGTCCTTAATTTTTAACGTACAAACAAATTTAAAAAATGAAAAAAATAGCATTAATAGTTTCAGTTTTTGCCTTTATTTCTTGTCAGAATACGGAAAACAAAGAAGAGGCAGTAAAAGAAGAAATTAAAGAAGAAGTAGAAGTAACTGTAACCAAACATGGCAAAGATATTTCTGAAGAGGGAGCAATTACAGTTGCAGAGTTTTTAAGTCAAATGGAGGGAAAAGACTCGTTATACACCAAAATTACTGCTCCAATTAATGAAGTTTGTGCCAAAAAAGGTTGTTGGATGACATTAAACTTGGGTAATGATAACGAGATGAGAGTTCGATTTAAAGATTATGATTTTTTTGTGCCTAAAGATGCCGGAGGAAAAATTGCTACTATTGAAGGTTTTGCAAAGTTAGATACTACTACCGTAGAAGAATTAAAACATTATTTGGAAGATGCTAATGCTCCCCAAGAGGAAATTGATGCTGTAACCGAGCCTGAAATTGACTATGTATTTGAAGCTGAAGGCGTAATAATCAAAGAAGAAAAACTCATAAGCAATGAGACTAAATAACTATTATATCCCGATTTTTATCGGGATATTTTTTTTGCTGATAGCATGTAATAACAATGTTTCAGAAGACGCTGTTCAAGAAATAAACGAGACAAAATTAACAGCTGTGGACGACCATCCTAATGAGGATAGTGAATTGGCTTTGTTGATGCGAAAAATGTACCATGATGCAGATAGCATAAAGAAACATATTGTTAATGAAGAAGGAAATATTTCCCAAGAATACATTGATGCTTTGGAAAGAATTCATACGGCAACCCCGACAGATGCAGATGTGAAAACACCCGAATTTTCTGCCTATACCGATTTAATGATTAATGAAGCAAACACACTTTTTAGTAATGAAACCAATAAAAAAGAAGGATTCAATCGTTTGGTGAATCGGTGCGTAGAATGCCATCAATCATTCTGTCCTGGTCCGATTAAAAAAATTAATAAGTTGAAAATAAAGTAATTTTTTAATCTTTTATTGGTATAACTTGTTGAAAAGTTTAACAAATTCATAACGTTTTACAGCCGTAATTTAACATCGCTTGTGCTTACTTTTGCATCGGAATTTAAAGTGATTACCTATATGGATATTCCTAAACCATTTTAAATTCAACCGAAACCAAAATGTTACTGAATGAAAAGATTTTAAAACTCTTTATACTTTTACTTTTAACTACTGGATTACAATATAATATATTCGCGCAAACTCCCTCTTCTTGTTTTGAAATAGAAAGTATTTTAGTAGATGCTTGTGGTTCACCGGAAGGCGAAAATGAAATGGTTCGATTTGTAGTTGGGCCTACCGCTTTAAACACTTCCAATATGAATGTGAATTGGGCAAATACTTCCAACCCTTGGTTAGGAATTTGTCAAAATTCAACAACAGCCAATGCAGTAGCAGCATTAAATGCAACAGTACAAAGTTGTGGTTTATTATTAGAACCAACCAATGGTGTATTACCAGCCGGAGCAAAAGTTTTATTGATTACTAGTACTGCAATTGACGTTAATGCCAATTCTTTTGCTAATTTATCTGATACCATTTACGTTATCTTTCAATGTGCAGGAAATACAGCCGGACATTTTGCTAATTACAGTTCTTCCGCGGGATTAAGAACATTAAGCATACAATTTTCATCGCCAAGTGGTTGTAGTGATGTGGTAACCTACGACAGAACGCAATTGCTTAACCAAAACCTAACCACTGGAGGTAGTTCTGCCAGTAAAGATGGTGCCTTGGTTAATTTTGATTGGTCCGGCAATCCTTCTTACGATAATTTAGGTTGCCAAGCTCCGGTAACCCCTTCTAGCCTGAATATTGTAAACTTATCGCCAACTTCTATTTGTCCTGGAGAAAGCGTTCAGTTGACAGTTACTGCTTCGGGAACTTTGCAAAATTTAACTTGGAGCGGAAACTTTGGAACTTTTACCAATTCCAGTAGCGATACAACTACCTATATATCATCAATAAACGATACTTCAAATTTTTATATTTATGTTTCTGCTACAGTTTCTTGTGGTACAGTATCGGATAGCATATTAATTACCATTAATCCTCCCGCTATTTTTACTCAAAACATACAAATCTGTCAAGGACAAACATTTACGTTGCCCGGAGGCAGTGTTGTAAATACCCAAGGAACTTACCATGATACCTTGCAGGCAGCTTCAGCAAATGGTTGCGATAGTGTTGTTACCACTAATCTAACAGTAAACACTGTTGTTCCAGGAACCAATACCATCACGATTTGTCAGGGAGATAGTGTATTTGTTGGAGGAGCATATCAGCAGTTAGCTGGAAATTATACTGATACAATCATTGGTGGAAGCAGTTTTGGATGTGATAGTGTTTTAACCACTACCTTAATAGTAAATGCAAGTACTTCTTTCAACCAAAGTTTTGAAGGTTGCGAAGGGTTTGAAGTTGTTGTAGGAAACAACACTTATACATCTACCGGTATTTATACAGATATTTTAACAGGTGCAAATGGCTGTGATAGTGTGGTTACCACTAATTTGCTTATTCATCCTGCACCATCCATTCAAATTACAACAGTAGCTACTTATTGGTGTGAAAATGAAATAGAAAACGGAATTACATTAAATTGCACTAGTGGAGATAGTATTTATTGGAATACCGGGGTTATTAATGTAGATTCCATTATAGTTTTTACAGAAGGAGTTTATACGGTTACTGCTTACAATAATTTTGGATGTGCGGCATCTGATGAGGTGGAAATAATTATTGATAATTGCCAAGAGCCAACTATTTTTATTCCAAATGCTTTTACCCCAAATAATGATGGTATGAATGATGAGTTTTTTGTTAAAGGAGACAAAATAGAAACAATCACCACTACCATTTTTAATCGTTGGGGAAATGAATTAATTACTTTAGAGGGGCTGAATGAAAAATGGGACGGAACTTATAATGATGAGTTGGTTCCAAGTGGTACTTATTTTTACTTAGTAGAAGTTAAGTTTGAAGAAAGCAGAAAAGAAGTATTAAAAGGTTCTGTAACGCTTTTAAGGTAAGCTTAATGTAAACTTTTCTTGTTAAAAATCAGGTAGCCGAAATGCACCAAAAAACTCCAATGATCTTCTTGTCTATCGTAGTAATTTACAGTAGCAGCAATAGGGCCGAGCGGTGTATGATAAACCAAAGCTGAAGAAGCAATGTACTCACGAGAAGCCCATTCTAAGCCAAAAGAAGCCTTGTTGAATTCATTTTGAAAAATTCTTTTATGAGGTTGAAAAACATAGCCTTCTAATCTTAAATGCAAATTATCGGTAAACAACAAAATAGTTTTTAAACCTCCTGCCAAATAAGTATAAGCTCTTAATCTTTCTTGAAAAAGTGTTTGACTTTCGGGTAATGGAGTAAAAGTATTTGCGGTTAAAACACTAGCGGTGTAATTTTCAAAAAGTGTTTGATCGGAATAAACGGCTTCTCCGTAAAAACCAAATCTTATTCTTCCTTTACGATTAAAATATTTATCATAGGTAGCTTTCAATAATACCCATTCATGAGTTTCAGTAGCCTCATCTTTAATAATAGAAGTAGATCCCGGAATAGTTCTTTCTAGCCCTTTTATGTATTTTGCTTTAAGTTGAAAAAAACTGCCTGTTGTTGCGTATTGTTTTTTGTCTAGTGAATTTCTTTCATAGCGAATGTATCCTGAATAATTGTAAAACTTGGTAACATCTGTGGTATCTGTAGAAACAAATTTTCTGGTTTGATAATATTCGTTGTCTAACTCACCAAGTGTTCCTCCAAGAGCAATTTTTCCTTTATAAAAAATGGGTAGGCCTAATTCACTTCTTCCATATAAATCAGAACTTCTTAAAAATGAAGGTTTGGTGTCTTCAAAGAAAGTAGAGTTGCTTTTAAAATAATCCCACCTATCGTTGGTATAGCTGATTGACCAATAAAAAGGCAAAGGTTTAGGGAAATCTATTCTAAAACCTACACTTACGGAGTTGTGTAATTTTCCAAAATAGGTGTGTGCATTAAATGAATATGCTTTTTTTCTTAAAATGTTATAATCTATTCCTAAATATCCTGTATTGATAGGTCTAGATGTAAAAGCCCCTCCAAAAGATACCACCAAATTCCTTTCTTTTTTGGCGTTCAGTAAAAGTTTGTACTTATTGGTAGAAGGGTTGTACATAGCCATAGGATAGAGTGATTTAATCTTTCCGTCAGAGGAAACTTTAATGTATTCTGATTTTAAATCTTCCACACTTAACGTGTCTTTTTTTAATCGGATAGAATTTTTTATATAAGCATTTTGAGGGTTTTTTAACCCGACTACTTCTACTTCGTCAAAAATTAATTTAGGTAGGCTTTTTCGGTAGGCTGCTCTTTTGTGATGAATATAGGTAGTGTCATGTTTCCGATAAATATTGGACTTTATTTTTTCTAGTTGTTTGATGGTGGCTTCGTAGCCAATTTGTACCAATTCTTCATTATTGTCAAAATTAAATGTAGAGTAGTTCTCAGCATCAGGTTCTATCAGCACAGACGCTTCGCAAGGAATTTCGTATTCGGTATCGTTAGAAATGATAGCTTTAATTTGTGAAATGACGTCATCTTCATTAGGAGGTAAAAAGTTGGAAGAAACATTACTGCCAATGATAAAATCCGGGTCGAATTCGTTGTACATTACATTTGACGGGAAATTATTGTATAATCCACCATCAAAAAGCAGCATATTTTTATAAGCGATAGGAGAGAGGTAAAATGGGTAAGCCATACTTGCTCTGATAGCTGTAGGAAGTGGTCCATTTTCAAGGATAACCGGTTTTTTAGAAATAATGTCAGCGGCAATACACCTAAAAGGAATAAATAAACTGTCAAAATCATCTTTCGCTTTTGCAGATGCAGGAGCTAAATATTGCATTAATGCATAATTAATAGCTGATGGCGATACAATATTTGTTGGCAAACTAATCCCCAAACTGGTATCCAAATTCATTTTTAGTGTAAACAAAGAAGCATCATCATTCTTTTGTCGGAGGTAATAAATGTATTTATGATCTAGTTTTCCGCTTGCCCAATTTTTAAACTTATCGGAAAGAAAAATGTCCTCTATTTCACTGGGAGAGTATCCTGCTGCGTAGAAACCTGCAATTAGCCCCCCCATAGAAGTTCCGGCAATATAATCTATTGGTATGTTGTTTTCTTCTAGAGCTTTAAGCACCCCTATGTGGGCAATGCCACTGGAACCTCCACCACTAAAAACTACTCCAATTTTTTGAGCAAACATACCTGAATTTACTCCCAAAAATAGAAGTATAATTAAAAAGTAATTTGCTATGTTGAAAGAAGTCTTTATAACTGTTTATCACTTAGTTTCGGAATTACAAAAATGCTAATAAAAAATTGAATGGCAATTTGCAGCCGATAAATAAGTTTATTCAGCCAAAGATTGTTCTTTTACATTAATTCTTTCGGGATAAACTTTTAAAGCTTCTTTTAAGCATTCAATAGCATTGAGTAATGAGGTTTCGTTTAATACATAAGCGATTCTTACCTCACGTTTTCCTAAGCCTTTTGTAGCGTAAAACCCGGCAGCAGGAGCCAACATTACTGTTTGATTATTGTATTCAAACTCTTCTAATAACCATTGGCAAAATTTTTCGGCATCTTTTACAGGAAGTTCTACCACCGCATAAAATGCACCACCTGGTGTAGGGCATTTAACACCTTCTATTTCGTTTAAACCTTTAACCACAACATCTCTTCTTTTAACATATTCTGAGATTACTTCATCAAAATAACTTTGTGGGGTATTGAGAGCAGCTTCCCCTGCAATTTGTCCCAATGTTGGTGGACTCAATCTGGCTTGAGCATACTTTAGGGCAGTTGCAACTAATTGCTTGTTTTTAGAAATAAATGCTCCTATTCGAGCTCCACACATACTGTATCTCTTTGAAATAGAGTCAATCACAATGGTGTTCTCCTCAATTCCGCTAAGGTTAAACACAGAATAATGTGTTTTGTTATCGTAGCAAAATTCTCTGTAAACTTCATCAGCAATAAGGTAAAGGTCGTGTTTTTTTACAATGTCTCTCAGTCTTTCCAGTTCTTCTTTACTATACAAATAACCGGTCGGATTTCCGGGGTTACAAATTAAGATGGCTTTGGTTTTGGAGGTAATTAATTTCTCAAAATCTTCGATAGGTGGTAAAGCAAAACCATTTTCAATGGATGCTGTTACCGGAACAATGTTTACGCCTGCCACTTGAGCAAAACCGTTGTAATTAGCATAAAAAGGTTCAGGAATTATTACTTCATCGCCCGGATTCATGCAGCAGCTAAACGCAAATACTAAAGCTTCAGAACCTCCTGTTGTAACTAAAATATCGTCAGCAGTAATGCCAAAATTAAGTTGGTTGTAGTATTTTGCTAATCCGTTTCTGTAACCAACACCACCTGCAGAATGACTATATTCAATAATGGTTCTATCTATAATCCGTAACGCATCAATAGCTACTTCCGGAGTTTTAATGTCGGGCTGCCCAATGTTCAGGTAATAAACGGTTTTTCCACTGGCTTCGGCAGCTTGAGCATAAGGAACCAGCTTTCTGATAGGTGATTCCGGCATTAATTTACTTCTTTCTGATAACGACAACATAATTCTTAAGTTTAAAAAATGGAACGATAAAATTACACAACTAGATTGAGTTTAAGCAACAATTAGAATATAAAAAAAGCAGCTGAATATTCAGCTGCTTTTTTGTTTAAATTGTTAGCTCTATTTAGATGTGGATCACTTCGTCATAAGCTGCTGCTGCTGCTTCCATTACCGCTTCGCTCATAGTTGGATGAGGATGAACGGTTTTGATTAATTCATGACCGGTAGTCTCCAATTTTCTTACTGCTACAATTTCAGCAATCATTTCTGTTACATTGTAGCCAATCATGTGCCCACCAAGTAGTTCTCCGTATTTTGCATCAAAAATAAGTTTTACAAAACCATCTTTATGTCCTGCAGCACTTGCTTTTCCTGATGCAGAGAAAGGGAATTTACCGACCTTAATTTCGTATCCGGCTTCTTTTGCAGCTTTTTCAGTCATACCAACTGAAGCAACTTCAGGAGAGCAGTAAGTACATCCCGGAATGTTACCGTAATCCAATGGTTCAACATGCATTCCTTTAATTTTTTCTACACAAATAATTCCTTCTGCTGAAGCAACGTGAGCCAAAGCATGTCCTTTGGTTACATCTCCAATAGCGTAATAACCCGGAATATTGGTTTGGTAATAATCATTGGTTACAATAATATCTTTATCAACCACAATTCCTACTTCTTCTAGTCCGATGTTTTCAATGTTTCTTTTGATGCCAACAGCAGAAAGTACTACATCACATTCAATAATCTCTTCGCCTTTTTTAGTTTTTACTTTTACCTTGCATCCTGCACCTTTTGTGTCAACGCTTTCTACCGCAGAGTTGGTCATTATTTTCATTCCTGCTTTTTTGAAAGAACGCTCTAATTGTTTTGAAACTTCTTCGTCTTCTAAAGGAACAATGTTGGGCAAGTACTCTACGATGGTAACTTCTACTCCCATGGCATTGTAAAAATAAGCAAACTCACAGCCTATTGCTCCAGAGCCTACTACTACCATTTTTTTAGGTAGCTTGTCTAAAGACATTGCTTCTCTGTAACCAATTATTTTTTTGCCGTCTTGTGGTAAGTTAGGTAATTCTCTTGAACGTGCTCCTGTGGCTATAATAATATTATTGGCAGCATATTCGGTTACTTTTTTATCGTCTCCGGTTACGTCCACTTTTTTACCCGGTTTAAGCTTAGCGGTTCCTTTAATAACATCAATTTTATTCTTTTTCATTAAGAACTGAATTCCGTTGCTCATTCCGCTGGCAACTTCTCTACTTCTTTTAATTATAGCAGGAAAATCGGCATCAGCACTTTTAATGTTAATTCCAAAATCGGAAGCGTGGTTAATGTATTCAAAAACGTTAGCACTTTTAAGTAATGCTTTGGTAGGAATACATCCCCAATTTAAACAAATTCCACCTAATTCTGCTTTTTCAATAATGGCGGTTTTCATTCCTAATTGAGAAGCTCTGATAGCTGCAACATAGCCACCCGGGCCACTTCCTACTACAATTAAATCGTAACTCATATCTTATTTTTTTTAGTTTAACTTAAATTGACTGCGAATTTAGCAAAAAGTTGATTGAAACGGAAAAAGAAATTCGCTTATTAATATTTTTATTGAGCAATGTATTTATCAAGCTCTGCTGTAAGTTCTTCTTTAGAAATCATTCCGTTGTGCTTCCATTTTTCTTGTCCGTTTACAAAGATGATAAATACAGGGACGCCACTAATTTCATAAGCTTCAGCTACTTCTTTGCTTTTGTCAATATCTATTCTTTTCACAACTGCTTTTTCAGTATAAGCAGTCTCAATTTCGTCAATAACCGGAGCCATTTTTTTGCATGGGGCACACCAAACAGTATGGAAATCAACCAATACAGGTTGGTCGGTAGTAATCATGGTTTTAAAATCTGCTAAGCTAACGGTTTTAATATTATGATCTTCAGTATCGGAGGGTTCGGTAAGTGGAAAATTATTTTTTTCCCAAGCCATAATACCGCCATCTAAATTATACACTTTGTTAAACCCATTTTTTTGCAATAACTCAGCTGCTTGCCCGCTCCTTCCACCTGATTTACAATACACGTAAATTTCTTTGTCTTTTTGCATCAAGTTAATTTTTGCTTCAAAATCTTTATCATATATATTGATGATACTTGCATTGGGAATATGTCCTGAAGCAATTTCTTCGGGAGTTCTTACATCTAAAATAATTCCGTTACCTGTTTCGGTAAGGTTTTTAAAAGTAGCAGCATCTACATTTTTTATAAATACTTCTTCTTGAGTAGTGCTTTCGGTAGCAGTTGCTTCATTGCTTGGAGTGGTGGTTTCGTTTTGACTATTGCCGCAAGAGGTAAGCAACCATGCTGCAAGAATAAATAAATTGAATCGTAACATAATTGTAAATTAATAAGTTTGTTTTGTAGGGCAAAATTAAAGATACTTCATTGGAAAAGCTGATTTATGATGAAAATATTCTTCTCTGTTTTGCAAACGGAAAAAAATGAAACAAATACCACTTATGTAAGGATGAGAATCTGGAAAAATAATTTTTATAAAATTAAAATTACGGTGATGGTAAAAAACAACTACCCTTGCTGCTCAATGAGTTGAGTGAGTAATTGGTACACTTCAGCATGAGGGCTGTTTTTTAGTAATTGTAGTTGTTTGTTTATTGTTTTTTTGTCGTGGCGTTTTGCCGGACCGGTTTGGGCAGCTTTTGGAGGTTGTAATTGTATTTTTTTGGCAGTTTCTAAAATAAGCGGATGCAGCAACGAAAAATCTATGTGCTGAGCAGTAGTAATCTCTTCGGCAACGCTGTATAGGTAATTGGAAAAATTACATGCAAATACAGCTGCTAAGTGTAATGTTTCTCGCTGTTGCGAGTTTAATTGTACTACTTTTTCTGAAAGATGATGTCCTAATTCCATCAAAAGTTTTTCTGTTTTCGGCTGGTTGGCTTCAATGCAAATAGGTACTTCTTTTAATGAAATGGGGTTTTCTTTCGAGAACGTTTGTAATGGATAAAAAACCCCGTAACGAGCAAAACCATTAAAAACATCCATTCCAATACTACCTGAAGTGTGAACAACTAGTTTATTTTTGAGTGGAAGAGCCTCTAATACTGTTGCTAGTGCATCGTCTTTTACGCAAACAATGTAACAATCAGCAGTTTGGTCTAATTGCTTGATGTCAGTAGTCATTTTCGGTAAACAATTTTTGGGCAAATGCTTACGCAATAGAGCAATGTTTTCTTTTTTTTGAGAAAACACTTCTAACAACGTAAATCCCTTGTTTACAATTGCTTTTGAAAGTGATGTGGCTACATTTCCTGCACCAATAATACTTATTCTTTTTATAGGGGTCAATATTTCCTTTTTTTAACTTTTCAGCAAGTAAAATTAACTAATTTTGACCCGTTAACAACCCAACTAATCAACATTAATTTGTTTTAAAATATAATCATGCTTGAATACATCAAAAAAATTTTATTCTCAACAAGACTAACAGCAGTTTTGTTGATAGTTTATGCAATTGCCATAGGATGGGCAACATTTATAGAAAATGACTACGGTACGCCTGCTGCCAAAGCCATAGTGTTTAATGCCAAATGGTTTGAAGTGATTACCGCTTTATTAGCGATAAATTTTGTCGGAAATATTTTTAAATACAATCTAATCCGTAAGGAAAAAATAGCCATTTTAATGTTTCATCTGGCTTTTGTAATAGTAATTATTGGTGCAGCCATTACGCGTTATGTTAGTTACGAAGGAACTATGCATATAAGAGAAGGCGAAATGAACGATAAAATTGTGTCGGCAGATACTTATTTTCAGTTTAAAGTAGATGATCAAAAGATGCAATATACCTTTGATAAGCTGCTTTTTTTAAATCCAAAATACAACAAAGAATTTTCGCATCAATTTAACTTTGAAGGAAAAGACATAGTAGTAAAATATAAAGATTTTATTCCCAATTCCATTGATACTGTTGTGCCTGTTGAAAACGGTAAAAACATTATTGAAATAGTTACTACCGGACAAAATGGTAGAGTTTCGCAATTTATTGAAGATGGAAAGATTGTGAACTTTGGAGGTGTTTCAGTAGCTTTCAACAATAATAAATTTGAAGAAACTGTTCAGTTAACTCAAACAGATAGCGGTATAATTATAAAATCTCCGGTGGATGTAAATTACCTCTCTATGGACGACCAAACTACTGGTTTTTTGGATGCCGACAGCATTCATAAATTCACTTCAAGAAAATTATATACCATTAATAATGTACAAATGGTGTTTCAAAAAGTGCATACCAGTAGCAAAATTGAAA
>DATGOR010000059.1:0-4003 GCA_035305805.1 Vicingaceae bacterium
AGAATTGAAGTTTTATGCTGAATTTTCTAACATTGAAAATGCTATAGAAAAGGAAAAGCAAATAAAAAAATGGTCGAGAGCTAAGAAAGAAGCACTAATTGACGGGGATTACGATTTGTTGCCGAGTTTAAGTAAAAAGAAATCTAGGTAAAAACTGTTTCTTCTCGATACGTTCGTTCCTCACTACTCGAAGTGACAGTTTTTGTCGCACAGTTGTCATTTATCCCACTCAACTACTTTTTATCTTTTTTATGAGCGGTTTTGCGTACTTTGCGTAAAGCTCGTGTGTCTTTGCGGTTTATTGAATTGGCTAAAGATGTATTGTACTACATTTCTTTTACCAAGTTTTTTCCGAATGTGTTAAGGTCAATACCGTCAAAATTGCCTGAACTCATTAATAGTAAAACACTGTTTTGCCAATTCTTTTGTGCAAGCGTCTCAAAAAGTGCTTTTGAATCGTTAACCACAGTAATGTTCTCAGAGCCAAATGCATTTTTCACTTCTTCGGGAGTAATTTTTTCCAATTTTTTATGTTGTATGGTGTGGTCGCTATAATAAACATAAGCTTCATCGGCATCTCCCATAGATTGATGGTATTCACCTAAAAAAGATTTATTTAAACTGCTAAAAGTATGTAATTCCATACAGGCTACCACATTTCTGTCGGGGTATTGCTGTTTAACAGCCTTGGTGGTAGCTTTTAATTTAGATGGAGAATGAGCAAAATCTTTGTAAACAGCACAAGTGTCGTTTTTAGCAATTAACTCCAATCGTTTGGCAGCACCTTTAAAAGTTGAAATAGCCCGGTAAAAATCAGTATCGCTAATTCCCAGTTGATGACAAATAAGCTTAGCACCGTTGAGGTTTTGCAAATTATGTTCGCCAAAAATTTGTAAAGGAACTTCTGCAACATCGCTTTGCAGGTAAGTTGTTCCATTTCGTATTTCGTATTTTGGAGTAGTATATGCCATTTTGGTAATGGATGTGTTGGTATTGTTTTCCACTAAGTTTTTTAATGTGTCATCGTGGTTGCAATACGCCAAAAAACCGTTAGGCTCAATCAGGTGAATGAATTGATTAAATTGTTCTACATAATTATCAAAAGTTGGGAAAACATTGATGTGGTCCCAAGCTATACCACTAAGCAAAGCAATGTTGGGATGATACAGGTGAAATTTTGGTCTTCTGTCGATAGGAGAGGAGAGGTACTCATCCCCTTCCAAAATGATAATAGGAGCATCGGTAATTTTTACCATGGTGTCAAAACCTTCTAGTTGAGCTCCTACCATGTAATCAGCTTCCATGTTGTTTTGCTGAAGCACATGCAAAATCATAGCAGTAATAGACGTCTTTCCATGACTTCCACCAATAACAACTCGTCTTTTATTTTTAGATTGTTCGTAAATATATTCCGGATAAGAATATATTTTTACTCCTAATTCTTTGGCTTTAATTAACTCAGGATTATCGATTCTGGCATGCATTCCTAAGATGACGGCATCAATGTCTTTGGTAATTTGTTCTTCGTTCCAACCTTCAATTTTTGGGAGCAAACCATGTTGAGCCAACCTCGATTTGCTAGGTTCAAAAATTTCATCATCAGAACCACTAACCTTGTACCCTTTTTTGTGAAGAGCAATGGCTAAATTGTGCATGGCACTTCCACCAATAGCAATAAAATGAATTCGCATAATTTATAATGAACAATGATTTATAAGTCGGTTTCGCTTTGCACCTTACCACTGGCATATTTCACTTTTTTGATAGGCTTGCCGGTTTCATCGTATTTTGTCCAAGTACCAATTCGTTCGTAATCAAACATGGCTTTGTTGTATTGCATTTCACCCTCTTCTTTTAAATTACCGTTTTTGTGATAATATTTTTGACTATATATTAATTTCTTTTTGTTAGTAAGTTCTAATGTGTTTTCTGGCTTGCCATCTTCAAAATAATTGGCTTTAAAAACATAATAAAGAAAAGATTTGTGGTATTCCTCTGTAAACTCAACATTGCCATTGGGGTAGTAGTCTGTCCATTTTTGAGCTTCAGTACCAACATACTCAATAGCTGATTTTGGTTTGCCGTCCGGGTAAAATAGATTCATTTTACTTTTATCAATGTCAGTTACTTTAAAGCTTCTTTCTAAAGTACCGTTAGGATAATAATTTTTATATAACTTCAGTTGTCCATCCACATAAAATCCTTTGTGTAATAATTGCCCACTGGTGTAAAAATCTTCAATAAAACCATTAGCAGCATAACCATTTTCATCATTTCTAATGGTGTCTTTTCCTAACATGATGTTAAGTGGTTCGTAAATTTGAATACCAAATTTTTCATCAATCACTGCTTCGGGGGCATAACTTTTTGATTGAGCAAAACTTTGTACAGTGCTAATTAATAAAAGTACGGATAGGGTAGTGTAAAATATTCTCATAATTATTTTTTTATTTATCGTGTACGACATTTTCTTTGATAAGTTCAGATTTTTCTTGAGATACAATTGTAGCAATTTTTACGTTAAAGATACCAAAAATCACAGTCATAATTGGGCTAAGTAAATTAAAAAAGCAATACATGAAATAATCTCCTGTTGCTACACCTAAAACATTAGAATGGTAAGCTCCGCAGGTGTTCCAAGGAATTAAAACCGATGTAACCGTTCCCGAATCTTCTAAAGTACGGCTGAGCACTTTGGGGTGAAGCCCTTGTTTTTTGTAAAGTTTAGAAAACATCTTACCGGGAACTACAATAGCTAAATATTGGTCGGAAGCAGTTACATTAAAAGTAATACAAGTGGCTGTTGTGGTAGCAATTAATGAGCCTACAGATTTTGCTAAAGGAATTAGTGCTTTGGTAATGGCTTTAAGCATACCTGTTTTTTCCATTACACCGCCAAAAATCATGGCACAGATAATCAGCCAAATGGTGCCTAACATGCCGTTCATGCCGCCTGTGCTCAATAATTCATTAATCAAGGTGTTTTCCGTAATAATGTTGGTGTCGGTGGTCATGGCGTTAACAATTACTTCATAAGCTGCCAAAGCATCCACTGTAGATGTGTTTGCCAAATGCATCAACAAATCTTGCTGAAAAATTAGTGCAAATAAACCGCCTAATAAACTCCCGATAAACAAAGCAGGAATGGCGTCCACTTTTTTTACTATAAGAAAAATCACAATTATAGGTACTAAGAAAAGCCAAGGAGTAATATTTACTTGGGTGGCTATGGCGGTTTGTAATTCAGTAACATTGCCTGTTTGGCTACCGGCATCGAAAGTAAAACCAACAATTAAAAAGATAATTAAGGTAATTATAATAGATGGAATGGTGGTTAAAGCCATGTATTTTATATGTGTAAACAAATCTGTACCAGCCATAGCAGGAGCTAAGTTGGTGGTGTCAGAAAGTGGTGAAATTTTATCGCCAAAGTAAGCTCCGGAGAGGATGGCTCCGGCAACCATGCCTTTGTTAAAGCCCAATACTTCGCCTATTCCAATTAATGCAATACCTACTGTTGCAGCAGTGGTCCATGAACTACCGGTGGCTAAGGAAACTACCGCACAAATAACACAAGTAGCTACTAAAAAAATGGAAGGGTGGAGTATGTCTAAACCGTAGTAAATCATAGCAGGTACTACTCCGCTAATCATCCAAGTGCCGGCTAAAGCTCCAATTAATAAGAGAATAATAAGGGCGGGTAAAGCGGATTTTATACTTTTTACAATTCCTTTCTGTATAAAACTCCAAGAGCATCCGTTGTATAATCCAATAGCAGCAGCAACTGCTCCGGCAACCAACAGCACTATTTGGTTGGCACCTCCAAGAGCGTCATCTTTGTAAACATAAAGTACATTTACTATCAGCAACAATATTAGAATTGCAATAGGTATTAACGCTTGAAAAAGGCTTGGTTTTTTTACGGAATCCATGCTTTTGGTTTATGAAGCGTAAATGTAAAAATAAATTGCCGAAGAAAAAATGGATGATAGGTTTATTTTAT
>DATGOR010000060.1:0-4437 GCA_035305805.1 Vicingaceae bacterium
TAAAATAATGTAGCTGAAAAAAAAGAATATTTAACAACATCAACATAACGTTTTGTATTAAAATTATAGGGTTCACTCTTATTAATTGAAACTAATGGAGCTAGAATTACCCCTGAAAGGATAGAACCAATAAAAAAAGAAGCAGAAGTGTTATATGCAGTAGAATAATATGTTATTTCTTGATTTTTTATGATAGGAATACCCATTTTTTCATTTTCAGGAAATTCTTTTATCTGATATTGAATTAGTTGTTCTCCCACTTTATTTTCATCTCCAATCACTATTTTTTCAGTCATAATATCTAAAAAAATAGAATCATTACTTAAATTAGTTAAGTTTCCCTCGTGAAAAATAATTGAATCTCCAACAAAACTTTTTACATGTATATACTTTCCTTCTTTTAGTTTTTTGGTTTTCTCATACTCTAACAAGTCAAACTCAAACTTTTTCTTTTTATGTTTTGTTGAAACACTATCCTTTTGAGCTACTACGTTACTGAAAAAGAAATATAAAATTGAAAATGTTATGAAAGGCAACAATCGTTTCATTACAATTAATCTTCTTTTTTACATTGTTCTTCGGGCAAAGCTCCGCAAAAGCCGCAAGGCTCGCCTTCTTTGTTTAAAAATGGACTATTACTGGCACAAGTTCCTGCAAATTTTCCATTCTTCTTAAAAATAATTTTAACTGCTATACCGGCAAAACCGATAGCCAGTAATAATATGGCTAATAATGCTATTTTCATCTTTTAATGTTTTACATATGTAAAAAACTTAAAAACCTTTTACGCACTTAAAGTTTCTAATTCTCTGTTTACTTTTTTGAATAACCCTTGCAATACTTTTCCCGGTCCTACCTCTATTACAGAAGTGGCTCCGTTTTTTATCATATTGTTCATGGTTTGTGTCCATTTTACAGGTGCTGTAAGTTGAGCAATTAAATTTTGTTTAATTTCCTCCGGATTGGTAACTGCTTGTGCATTCACATTTTGGTAAATGGGGCAAATTGGAGAATTAATGGCTGTTGTGTTAATTGCTTCTGCTAATTCTTCTCTTGCAGGTTCCATAAGTGGAGAATGAAAAGCTCCTCCAACAGGTAATATTAAGGCTCTTCTTGCTCCTGCTTCGGTTAATTTTTCGCAAGCTGTTTGTACTGCATCTACACTTCCTGAAATAACTAGCTGTCCGGGGCAGTTATAATTTGCCGGAACAACAACCCCATCAATTTCACTACAAATTTTTTCTACCACTTCATCGTCTAAATTTAAAATAGCTGCCATAGTTGATGGCTCTTTTTCACAAGCTTTTTGCATTGCCATAGCACGAGCCAATACTAATTTTAATCCATCTTCAAATGAAAGTGCTCCAGCTGCAACTAATGCAGAAAACTCTCCCAGAGAATGACCCGCAACCATGTCTGGTTTAAAAGCATCGCCCATCGTTTTTGCTAAAATAACCGAATGTAGAAAAATAGCCGGTTGAGTTACTTTTGTTTGCTTTAAATCTTCATCAGAACCATTAAACATGATGTCAGTAATGTTAAACCCTAATAGCTCATTAGCTTTTTCAAACATTTCTTTGGCTAACGGAGAATTATCGTATAAATCTTTACCCATTCCTACAAACTGAGAACCTTGTCCCGGAAAAACGTATGCTTTCATTTTTATGTTTTTTATTAAATTTTCAACTTAATTTTACATGGCAAAAGTACGTTTTTCCTGATTAATGACTTTAAATTTTAGTTCATAGTAACGATTTTTATTACTTTTATCCTTATAAAAATTAATTCACTGAATAAATGAATAGCAAAACCATCCGAATCATCATCTTATTTGCCGTTGTTTCTTTAATTGGAATGATTGCTACTCAGATTTTTTGGGTGAAAAATGCTTATAATTTAGAAGAAAAACAATTTAACGACAGGGTGCATATAGCTCTTACTAATGTTACGAGAGAGTTGCTTAGCATCAACAAAGATGAATCGGATTTAATTAATCCTGTAAAACAAATTAGCTCTAATTACTACACCGCAGTAATCAATGATACTGTTCATCCTTTTCTGCTGGAAACATTGTTGAAAAAACACTTTACCAACCGTAACCTTACTATAGATTTTGAATACGTAATTTACGATTGTTTTACCGATTCTATTGTTTTTGGAAATTATATTTCTGTTGAAGACGCTGATAAAGATGAGTTACAAGTAGCTTCATCCAACATAAAATGGGATAAAGATGGACATTATTTTGGCGTTTATTTTCCCACCAAAAATGCCTACATCCTAAACAAAATGGGAATTTGGATATTTAGTTCTTCCATTATTCTTATCATCATTATTTTCTTTTCCTACACCATCAATATTATTTTGAAACAAAAACGTTTGTCTGAAATGAAAAACGATTTCATCAATAACATTACCCACGAGTTTAAAACACCAATTTCTACCATCTCGCTCTCGGCAGAGGTTTTGCTTAAACCAGACATTACTCAACAACCTGATAGGCTTAAAAGTTACGCCAAAATCATTCAAGATGAAAACAATAGACTAAAAAACCAAGTTGATAAAGTATTACAATTAGCCACCATAGAAAGAGATGTTTTAAAACTAGAAAACGAGCCCATAGATTTACACGAGTTAATTAAAAACTCTATCAAAAGTTTTGAGCTGATAGTAAGCCAGCAAGGCGGTGCAATTGAAACGCAACTAAAGGCACCTAATGCTATTTTTCATGGAGATAAAGTACATATATCTAACATTTTATACAATTTGATTGACAATGCTGTAAAATACTCCCCTGAAAACCCTAAAATTGTTATTGCTACATCGCCCTACAAAGATGGCATAGAAATAAGCGTAAGGGATAATGGGGTTGGGATTTCCGATGAAGCTCAAAAACACATTTTTGAAAAATTTTATCGAGAACCAACAGGAAACGTACACAACATAAAAGGATTTGGCTTAGGTTTAAATTATGTGAAAACAATTGTAGAATTTTATAACGGCACTATACGTTTAGTAAGTAAAAAAGGAGAAGGCTCTACGTTTATTATTAAATTACCCCTTAAAGATTAGAGATTGGAAATTAGGGATTAGAAATTCATAAAAAACAATATATAAAATGAGTACAACTAAAAAACTACATATACTATTAGCAGAAGATGACACTAATCTTGGGTTTGTTGTGCAAGATAATTTAAAAGCCATTGGTTATGACGTAACACTTTGTATAGATGGCGAACAAGCACTTAAAACCTTTGTTAATAATCATTTTGATGCTTGTATATTAGATGTAATGATGCCCAAAAAAGGTGGTTTTGAAGTGGCAGAAACCATCAGAGACATCAATAAAGATATTCCTATCATTTTCTTAACCGCAAAATCCTTACAACCCGACAAAGTAAAAGGGTTTACCATTGGTGCTGATGATTATATTACCAAACCATTCGATTTTCAGGAGTTTGAATTAAGGCTTGAAGCAGTACTTAGACGTTCTAATTTAATTGCTAAAGAAAGTGACGAGGAAATAAATTCATATACTATTGGTGATTATGAATTGGATGTAAAAAATCAACTGTTAAAATATAAAAACAATGAAAGAAGTTTGACCAAAAAAGAAACTAAAATATTGAGTTTTTTGTGTAAGCATCAAAATGATATAACCCCTCGTGAGTTGATGCTGAAAAACATTTGGGGAAATGACGATTATTTTAGCGGCAGAAGCATGGACGTTTTTATCTCTAAACTAAGAAAATATCTAAGTGAAGATGATAGTATCACTATTACCAACATACATGGGGTTGGTTTTAAGTTAGAAGTGGCAAACAACTAATGAATAAAGAACTACTCATAAAAGAATTATTATTTAACACCAGTAGAAGCGGTGGTGCCGGTGGTCAACATGTCAATAAAGTAGCCACTAAAGTGGAGTTACAATTTGATGTTTATTCATCAAATGCTCTTACTGAAGAAGAAAAAGGGCTAGTTTTTAGCCAACTAAAAAATAGAATTAATAATAACGGTATTTTTAAACTACAAGCTGATACTACCAGAAGCCAACTTAAAAACAAAGAAATAGCAATTGAACGTTTTTTAACCCTTCTAGAAAAAGCATTAACTCCAAAAGTTGCCAGAAAGAAAACCAAACCCTCAAAAGCGTCTAAAGAGCAACGGCTCAACGAAAAAAGAAAACTTTCAGAGAAAAAGTCTTCCAGACGATATAAATTGGACTAATTTTGAAACTACTTAAACAACTTCAAAACAATTATCTTAAAATTGAAAACTTTAACTTTTTATAAGTACCAAGGCACAGGCAACGATTTTGTAATGATAGACAATAGAAGCCATGTTTTCGATAAAGAAAATATAGCTCTTGTTCAGCAATTGTGCCACCGAAAATTTGGTATTGGAGCAGACGGACTCATTCTAATTGAAAATCAT
>DATGOR010000061.1:0-3574 GCA_035305805.1 Vicingaceae bacterium
AGTATTTACAGTTCCAAATAACAAACCTTCCCAATGCCCTCCCGGCCCGGGAGGTGGAGCAGGAAACGGACAAGTTGGTACTCCAGAACCTTGTGTTGGGTTAAAACGTTGAGCTTGTAAATTAGCTTCATTAATGGTATTGGCTCCACCTGCTTCATTAGCAAAATCGTAGCCAAAACTAAGAGTTGCTCCAGGTTTGGTGGCATACGAGTTACCGTCTATTCTCCAAAATCTGTCAACAACATAAAGTGAAGCATCTGCTTGTATTACAGGAGAACACATATTGGTAACAGCCGGTGCTACCGCTGGCCAAGGAGTATTCATGTTAGTGGTTCTATAGGTAGAAAGCAATAAACTACCTCCTGCACTACCTGCTGTAGTAATATTGATATCCACTGGAACTTTTACTCCGTTGGTATTGGTAAAAGGGACAAGATAAAGTCCTGTAGCATTTCCCACATTCCATTTTACCAAATCTGTTTCACTTTCTGATAAGATATTACCACCGGTTCCTAATAAAGTAACTGCATTGGCAGCACCATTATCAATCACCAAATAAGCATTGTTTTCAATATTGATGTACCCATTATTGTTAAACACCAAACGTGCTTGGGAAAAAAGCATTCCCGGCAGCAATAAGAATATGAAAAGTAGTTTTTTCATGGGGTTATTCAGTTTGAGGTGTTAACGAATTTTTGATATTAGAGTAGTGTTCAATAGCTTTTTGCTTTTCCTCAGGTGTTAAATGAATTTTCTTTAATAAACTATCATCAACAGTCGTTGAATCTGAATTTTCATCTTCCTTAACAGTATTAACTTTAGCAATAGCTATCCAATCAAATGAGATTATCTTCTCGTCAGAATTGGCGGCAACTATAAAACCATCGTTAGTTTTTTGTACTATGCGTAAATTTATTTCTTTTTCACTTATTGGAGTTATATTAATGATTGGATTTGCTCCGTTAAGTTGAGAAATAAATTCTTCACTATACTTTACAAATACTTTGTTGTTATTTTCTTGAACACTTCCAAAATCATTTATTGTTAATGAATGGGTTAGTTTGTTTTCAATTTCTTGAATTTTTTTATGATTATACTTAACACCTGCCAACGAAAGTGAAGCTACTGCGTAAACATCTACACCAGTAAAACTTTCATCTAATAAATAGTCAGGAGACTCATCAACTATTACTCCTAATTGAAAGTGAGGGCGATACCTTGTATCAAAAGACGAGGAGGGGCTGTTGTTTTGTTGTTTGTAATAGTAAAATGAAGGATTGATTTTTTCGATGTCTTGCATCACAATTTTTTCTATGTCTTCATTTTGATTAATTGGTGTTATTTCTTTTTTCTTTTTTCTTTCCGATGCATTAAAAAACCCATAAGAATACATTCCCCACCAAGCTCGTGAAATATATCCAACGTAACCCCAACCATCTACTTCAGGATCTATAGCAACATCTCCACCATACCAATAACCAATTCTTGCTTGCCTATTTGTTCCAGCATCATTACCTATTTCCATAGGTTCGTAAACATCTACTATAGGTCCGCCTAAAGAGCCACAACAAGGAACTCTCCCAATACCAATACTTCCTGTATAATCTCCGATTCTTATTCTTTCCACGCCAGCAGTTGAAAATCCCAAAGCATTAGTGGTTGCTCTATACATTCCTATATCAGTGTCTGTAGTAAATGAATAAGCAGGAACACCAGCAGTACCACTAAAAGTAGTAGCTAATTGAGTGTTAGTAAGTCTTAATCGTTCAGCTCCACCGGTTGACCAGTTTAGTTGGTCTCCTGCAAAGCTTGACATTCCGGTATTGGCATCATTTGCCCAAGAGTAAAATGGGAGTGCTGCAGTTCCATTAGCGTTAGCATGAATCTGATTAGCATTTGGTATTCTTAGTCTAATAATATTATTTGTTCTAAAATCAACTCCTTGTGCATTGGTAGTTCCCAAAAAATGCGTTCCAAATGTGGTATTATTATTCCCTGTAATTTGCCATGCATCACCAGAGGAAAGTCTTACCCATTGAGCTCCATTCCAATAATAATAACCTTGCCCAGTAGTGGCATTGGTGTTATATACCAGCATACTTACGGTAGCACTTCCTGTTATGGGAGCTATGTTGTTTAAATTAGTTATGTTCACTCTAGGAATTAAAAGACCTTTATTAGTAGATGAAATATCTAACATGGCTCCGGCATCCGGTGCAGCACCGCTGGCATTAATACCAATGTTTTGAGCTGTTAAAGTTGGGGTTGTTAAAAATGCTAGAGACAGCATTACAACAGAAGAAAAAACGTAATTCTTTTTCATACAAATAAGGTTTTTTAAGTATTTTTACTTACGGTTAAGTTTCAGATTTTAAAGCAAATATAATAACATTTATCCTTTTGAAATGTTAATTATAAGTATTTTTTTCTTTGACGAAAACAAAACCTACTTAGGTTGCTTGTATATTTTCATAGAATAACACAAATGTACACGGAGGTTTTTCACGGAGAGGCACGGAGAAAAAATGAGCCACGAATGCACTAATTTTTTAATTGATTGATATCGCGGTTTATAATGAAACACAAATTAGCACAATAGTGTATGACTATTTAATGACGAATGGAGGAGTTATTAAATAGGGAGTGTTGATTTATTCCCATCTCAACCTTTCCCGCTTTTCAGCCGAGGACAAGCCCAAATGGAAGGAGTTTCCAACGCACAAGCCGATTTTGTTAATGGTCAATCCTAAGTATTGACACTACGGAATTACAAAGACTAGCCACAAAGTTACAACGGCAGAAAGAAGCACGAAGGAGTCTTAGTGAAACTTCGTGTCTTAGGGTCTTAGTGGCAGAAAACCTTATCATAGACGAGGATAATCTCTAAACTCCTAAACTTGTAAACTTATAACCTTTTAAACTAACTCCTAACACCTAACGCCTAACTCCTCAACTTTTTCTGCGATGGGCTTCACCCATACGCTAGTAAATTTCGCTCCTTCGGAGCTTTTAACCTTATAAACCAATGCCTAATGCCTACCGTTCAAGAATTTTACAAGTGTGGACGTTTGAAGTAGCAGAGGTGGATTACAAAGACTAGCCACAAAGTCACAACGGCAGAAAGAAGCACGAAGGAATCTTTGTGAAACTTCGTGTCTTAGTGTCTTTGTGGCAGAAATAACCTTATCATAATTGAGGATAATTTCTAAACTCCTAAACCTGTAAACTTATAACCTTTTAAACTAACTCCTAACACCTAACGCCTAACTCCTCAACTTTTTCTGCGATGGGCTTTACCCATACGCTAGTAAATTTCGCTCCTTCGGAGCTTTGTAGTTTCTTATCTCCAATATCTAATTTCCAATCTCTAATCTTCAACAGCGTCTTTGCGGTTATTAAAACACCAATTAAATGGTTTCTAGAAAAAAAAATGAACACAAAAAACATCAAAGATGTTTTGAATTAGTGTAAATTGGTGTAATTGCATTAAAATTTGTGTTAACGGGTTTTACAGTTAACAGTATTCAGTTGATAGTATGCTAACCTCAAACCTCTTAAACTTTTAACCTCACAA
>DATGOR010000062.1:0-9894 GCA_035305805.1 Vicingaceae bacterium
AATGAAGCAACATAGTTTTAACGCTTTACACATAGCTAAAAAATTAGAAGCTGACGGACAGAAAATTATTTACCCGGGATTAGCTAAACATCCACAGCATGAGTTAATGAAAACCATGTATAATGAAGAATTTGGTTTTGGTGGCTTGTTTGTAATCGATATGAAAACCAAAGAAAGAGCCAATGTACTTATGGAAGAAATGCAAAACAACAACGTGGGGTATTTAGCTGTAAGTTTAGGATCATATAAAACCTTGTTTAGTGCCCCGGGCGGAAGTACTTCTTCTGAAATCCCTGAAGAAGAACGCATGGAAATGGGACTAACAGAAGGATTAGTGCGAGTTTCCATAGGCTTAGATAACGATGCTGAACGTACCTACCAAATGATAAAAAAATGTTTGGCTAAAGTAAGCTAGTTCTGCTTTAACTAATTGCTAACACCATTTAACATCCCGAATTACAAATAGTTGTAACTCGGGATTTTTTTATTAACAATCCTACTCTTTTTGTGAATAACTCTGTTGAAAAACGCCTTTTGTTAACCTAAAATTCACATTATACAACGTGTAGATTTGTACAAACCAAATGTTAAGTATTCATGTTTACACTATTCAAAAAGAAAAAAATTAAAGAAGATGTTGCTGCCAACATATTTATTAATTCGATTCTAAACACCATAGATAGTGGATTCCCTGAAATTGTTGGCATTTTGAATGATGCACCTGAGTTTGTAAAATCACCTCAATTATCGGTAGCAAATGACGATAAATTTATATTAATTGTTTTTGCTGTTAACCTAAATTTAATTGATGATTACTTTGATCCTATAGAAGGAGAGAGCCTAAAGGCTACAGTATTAGAGAAACTTAGCGAAGTTTTTGATGTTAGCCAAGAAGATTTTTCAGCTGCAATTGGTCAATATCAAAGCTATTTGTCAAAAGTTAATTTTCCATCCAAAAACAAGGTGTATGCTATCTCTAAAGCTATTTTTGGGAAATACAACTTATACGATTTTCAAGACGAATACTTTAAAAACATGAGAAGTCCCAACCCTATGTTGCTGAAGCGAATGGATGAGGCAACTGAAAATTTTGTTTTTAATTGGGAAGCTTTTCACGATAAATACAACTACAGTAAATAAGATTTATTCATCATCCATTTTTGAATTACTTTAATCCCATCGTTCCGTTTTTCCGTTGATTGAAACGTCTTTTCGTTTTTATAATTCTGTACCTAAAATCATCATAAAATAAACTGAAAAGCAAAATCAACCCTGCAACCAAGAGGGTGTTTAACTGCATATTCCATTCAACAAACAGAAAACCTCCCACCAAACCACCGGAAAAGAAAAGTAAAATGATATAAATTCTTAATTTGATATTGGCTTTAAGCTTTATCTGATTGGGATGTAATTTTGAAAACAAAAGTTGAGCAACATCAATTCCTAAATCGGTAAAAAGCCCCGTTAAATGTGTCGTTCTTACTACCGCATTAGAAATTTGTGTTACAAAAGCATTTTGCAATCCCATTGCAAACAACATGAAACACACTATTAAATGGTCATTAGTTAAAACACCTACACCACTAAGAATAGGTAAAGAAATTAATATACTACTTTCTATAATAGTGGGCAGTAAATAAACGTTGAGTTTTTTATTCTCAGTAAATTTAGCAATTAGCCACCCGGAAGTAAAAGAACCGAATAAAAAAGACACAATAAAAAGTAAAAAAATTAATCCTTTCCACATTTCAAAATTTGCTACATCGTAAATAAATTGTGCAAAGTGCCCCGTAACATTGGTGGTTAACTGAGTGAATGATAGAAATCCGGTAACATTAACAATTCCTGCCACAAAAGATAAAACGACAGCTATTTGCAGGTTATGTTTTAATGTTCTGCTCTTCCCTTGATGTCTGAACATTTGTTATTGAATAGATTAAAACTAAGTTTGTCAAAAGTAGTTAAAGTTTACTTGTAAAGTAAACAAATTACATGACAGTTTACATCAAAAATTTGTACAATGTAACGCCTCCTATAATTAAAATTAAAATCAAGGATAGCATTCTAAACTTATCTTGAGGAATATAATGTAATATTTTTTTACCTAAATAAGTTCCAACAACACCTATTACAAAAAGAAAAGGAACATATTTTAAATCATGAGTATGAATATAACCATTATTGTAATATACTACTGACCTTGATAAGTCAATCATAAAATCGATGAATGCAGAAGTAGCAATAAATGTGTTTTTACTTAAATTAAAAGCAGCCATCGTCAATCCTCTTATTGCTCCACCTGTACCTAACAACCCTGCAGAAAATCCTGAAAACACGCCTCCAATTATCGCATTTTTTCTATTTGGTGAAATTACTTTTTGACTAAAAACAATAAAAAACAAACTAAAACCTATTAAAAAAACGCCTAAAATAATCTCTAAAAATGTAGTTTGAATAAACTGAGAAATGTAAGCTCCTATAATTACAAAAATAACAGAAGGCACACCGATATTGATGAGTAATTTTTTATTTAACCCCTGCTTGAAGAGGTAAATTTTACTGATATTACTAGACAAATGAAAGATGGCAGTAAGTCCCAATACCGAATGGAAGTCAAAATAAAAGTTGCCGATGGGGACAAAAAACACAGAAGAACCAAAACCACCAATAGTTCCGACTATCTCTGCCAATAAAGCTAATAAAAGAAAAATGATGTTTATATTCAATAGAAATTTTTTAAATTAAATTTCCACAAATATACAGTTTTTACTTTGTCATCAATTGAATAGTACCTGCGTGGTGGTAAGGATTACCTTGTGCATCATAAGTAACTACTTTCCATAGATAAATATCATTAGGAAGTAATTCACCATTATTGTTTAATCTTCCGTTCCAAGGTTTAGCACTGTCGGTTGTTTTGTAAACTAATTTACCATTTTTATCGGTAATCATCATTTCAAATGTAATATCCCAACCTAACAAAGCCTTAGGGATAAAAGTTTGATTTTCCTCTATGGAACTATTTGGAATAAATCCTGATGGGGCTAACAAATCCATTCCTAACGTAATTTCAATAGGTTGAGTAAATTCTACCATACAACCTGACTGATGTGTCAGCATCACTTTCACTTGATGTATTCCTTTATTTTCAAAAACAAATTTTGGAGATGCTGATGTAGATGCTCTTCCATCGGCTGTCTTCCAGAAATAGGTTTTAATGTTATCATCTTTAACTTTTAACACCGTTGCAGGGTATAAAAATTTATTATCATCATGCTCTTTTGCCTCTTCGGTATAAACAATATCTTTGTTAGGTTTAGCCAACACTTTTATTCCATCTAGTTTCTTTTTAATCACTTCTTTTGTTCTAGCATCAGTAACTACTAAAACAACCGTGTAGTCTCCTGCTTGTTCATAAACGTGCTTGGGTTGAGCCAAATTAGATGTAGTTCCATCGCCAAAGTCCCATGAATAAGAAGGGTTGTAAACATTGGTTTTCGTTAAGAAACTAATGTTTTCTCCTTGGCAAACCAAAGGGTTTACAACTTCCGCATGAACTTCTAATGAAGCAGCAGCAGTTTCATTGATTGCTGAATTATTATTTGGCTGTACCTCTTTTTGTTTAATATCTTCCACATGAAGTTCTACTTGTTCTTCAGATGTTGATGCTTCATTGTTATCCATTAATTCTACCGCATTTTCTTCATTGGTAGCAGTTGAATTGGTAGGTTTTTCTGGCGTATTTGAGGTAAACTTGTCAGAATTTTCAGTTTTTACCACCTCATCATTTGTATTTTTTTCGGTAAGTACTTCATTATTTAATAAAGTAGTTTGTTCCTCTAAAGGAGATGAAGGTATAACAAAGTAAGCAGCTATTGCTATAACAGCTACTACAGATGCTGCAACAGTTATTTTTTTCATCCAAAGCTGCTTATTGACAGCATCTAACTTAGCATCCATTTCATTCCAATGGGCTTCGTTAAAGGGAACTTCGTGTTGTTCAAGTTGGTCTTTTATGAACTTATCAAATTTATCCATGTTGTTTTTTTGCATTCTTTTGTTCTAATAATTGTCTTAAATTTCTTTTGGCTTTTGCCAGATTAGATTTTGATGTGCCTTCATTAATATTCAATTCATCAGCAATTTCTTTGTGAGAATACCCTTCCATAACATAAAGGTTAAACACAGTTCGGTAAACAGGCGAAAGTTCTTGGATACAATCCATAATTACCTCTACACCAAACTTACTGTAAATTACCTCTTCGCTTTCTGTATTGTTGTTATCTAAAATGTAATTATCATCATCATCTACAAAATGTACTCCTTTATTTTTCCGATAACAATCTATCGCGGTATTCACCACAATTCTTCTAATCCAACCTTCCAAAGAACCTTTAAAATTATAACTCTTCAAATGTTGAAAGACTTTTACAAAACCATCTTGTAATATATCTTTCGCTTCATCTTTGTTTGCTGCATATCGGTAGCAAACACTCATCATCTTCCCATAAAACAACTTGTAAAGCTCTTTTTGAGCCTTTCTATCCCCATTAACACATTCGTTAACAAGCTGTTCTACCTTATCCTGATCTTCTCGATCCATTTGAATTTACATTAAGACGTGATTATTATGGTTGAGTTGCCTCTAGGCGAAAATATTAATAAATTTTTAGATACAAATAAAAACAGCCGCTCTATTTAAAGAGTGGCTGTTTGCAATTTAATAAAAAATATTGTGATTTAAAATTTATAACTTAATCCAATGCCTAATATTTCTTTAAACTGAACCCTAGGCCCTACACCATCCAATACACCATCATTGTTTCTATCTACAGCAATATCAATGTCATGATCGTAAATTAATTGAGTTGAAATAGTGGCAGAAATAAATTTATTGACTTTAAATGCTAATAAAAGTTCCCAGTTCACATCAATATGCATAGGTTCTTCCGAATAATTAGAAAACGCATCAAAACGGGTTTCTAAATTGACGTTTTCCATAATGTCTTTTTTATACATAACCCTAATATACCCCCCGTATTCTGCTCTTATGGTTTTGCCGTTTTTAATTTTGTTTCCTAACGCATCAAATTCAGCAGGATCCACACCAAAAGCACCGGCATCAGCAAGTGTTTTGTCATTCACAATAGTCATTCTTGCTGTAAATGGTGAAATAAATGCAGTAAATCCATCATTAGGCTTGTAATCCATACCAATTGCAGCCAATGCATAAGCTGGAGCTAAGAATGTAGAAATTTCTACTGAATCATTTGGGTAATTATAACCAGGTGCAAACTGTGTTTTAAAATTTACTAAACCTGCGTAATACCAACGTTTAGATGCTTTGTAGCCGTATTTCGACATAAAATCAATACGGTCGTCTGTTTTTCTTATGTCATCTTCTCCTTGTTGTAACACCCCGTAAGCTAAGTTAAGTGTATTATCCCACGAAGAATTACCTTTTTTGTAATTGGCAAAAACACTTAACAAACCATTTACCGCAACAGAATTTTCACCACCGGCAGCCCAATTAGTAAAACTTGCCTGAGTTAAATTAGCACCAAAAACACCTCCGGTTTTCCATCCTTCTACGGTATCTGTCTTTTGGGTTTTAATTTTTTTTTCTGCTTCTGTCAACTCTTCATCCACCACTTGCGCAAAAGAAACCGCTGAAACAGCCATCATTACGGCTGTGAAAAAAATTTTATTCATTTGATATTTTTTATAGATTTATTTATTGTGAACATGGACATCCATTTGAGGGAATGGAATATTAAGTCCTTCTTCGTTAAATGTATTGTAAACTTTTTCGTTCATCTCAAAAAACACCGTCCAATAATCCGGAGCTTTTACCCAAGCTCTAACCACAAAATTAACCGAACTATCTGCCAAAGCAGATACAGCAATAAAAGGCTCAGGATCTTTCAAAATCAATTCATTCTCATTGATTAATTTTTGAAGTACTTCACGAGCTTTTTGGGTGCTATCACCATAACCTATTCCAAATGTCCAATCCACTCTTCTTAAAGGCTCTGTAGAATAATTAATCATAGAACCTGTAGATAACCCACCATTAGGAATGATGATGGTTTTGTTATCTACAGTAGTTAAAATAGTGTTGAATATTTGAATGGCTTTAACCGTCCCATCATATCCTTGGGCTTCAATATAATCTCCAACTTTAAATGGTTTAAAAATGAGAATAATTACTCCACCTGCAAAGTTTTGTAAAGAACCAGAAAGTGCCATACCAATAGCTAAACCCGCTGCCCCTAAAATTGCAATAAACGATGTCATTTCTACTTCTAACATACTTAAAACACTAATCACCAAAAGTGTTTTAAGCAATGCACTAACTATACTAGAAAAGAAAGGTTTTAAAGAAGGATCAATGTTTCTATTTTCAAGAAATTTTTTAAATGATTTGTTTAATCCTTTGATAATAAACAAGCCTATTATCAAAACCGCCAGACCACCAAGTAATTTTGGTCCGTAAGTCATAATTAATTCTGCTGCTAAATCATAATACTTAGTAATATCAATATTCTCCATCATGTATCTTTTTATTAGTTCGCTGCAAAACTACAAAAATTAATAAGTTTTCAAATGGTTATTTTAATGTGAATTTGGTTTTACCAATGTCAACGCCATCAGCATAAATTTCTACATTATACTCACCAACCGGAAATTCGTCCATTTTCACCCAATCGATGGTTACTTGCATTTCTTCATTTTGGTAATCGATTTGTTTTTTGGCAGAATACAAACCTCTTACTCCGTTAAAATCAAATTTATTGCTGTCATCAGTTTTTTCGGAAAGTACTCTACCGTCTGGAGTTAAAATCCTTACATAAATCCATTTTTTTCCGGGTACGGTAATGGTATTTTTTTGAATTGTAAATGTTGTTCTGATTTTATCCACTTTTTTAGCTCTGTCCATCTCCTTACCGGTATTGTCATTTTTAACTTTTATACCGTAAGCACTTAGGTTCAATGTTTTTAAATGAGATGCTACCGTTACCAGTGTAGTTAAATCTTCATTTTTTTCGCTCAGTTCTTTGGCTTTTTTCTGTTCGTTTGAAAGTTGATTTTTAACCTCTTTATTTTCACTAGTTAATTGATTGTTTAATTGATTTAACGAATCTATTTGCACCACAAAACCTTTCATGATTTTTCGTAGCGTTTCCGTTTCTTTTTTCAATTGATAAATGGTCCAATCTTTCCCTTTGGCTTTTTTAATTAGCTCTTCAATTTTTGCTTTTTCAGCAGCTAATTCTGCACTTAATTCTTGATTATCAGTTTCTAAATCTTCATATTTTTGAAGCATTTCTTCTAATTCCATTTGAATCTGATTACGTTCATCTGTTACCTCTACCACTGTGTTGCTTTCTTGCTCCAAAGCTTTCTTCAACTCTAAATTTTGCCAAATAAGAAACCCACAAAAACCCAATAACAAAACAATTAAAACCAACATCAACTTATTAGTATTGTTCTTCTTCTCGTTCGTATTACCGTTTCTTGGTGGAAGCGGTGGAACTGTTGTTTTATTTACCTCTTTATTTTCCATAAATCAATATAATTGTAGCTTTATATCACAAAATTAAGTTTAAAATAACGCTTTAAGCTCCTTATATACTAAAGTTATGCAGATGATTTTGTGCAAAACCTCTAAAAAAAAGCATTCAAGAAATTGAATGCTTTTTTAAATTAACCGATTAATAATTAATTATTTAATAATTTTAAAGGTAAGTGGCATTTTATACCTTACTTTAACCGCTCTCCCTTTTTGTTTTCCCGGCAACCAATTTGGCATAGATTGAATCACCCTAACAGCCTCTGCGTCTATAGTTTCACTTACTCCTCTTAATATTTTTACTTCAGTGATTTCACCATTTTTTCCTACCACAAACTCTACGAAAACTGTTCCTTGTCTTTCTAGCTGTAAATCAACTTTTGGATATTTCATGTTT
The DNA here is from genome assembly GCA_035305805.1 of Vicingaceae bacterium. Lineage (GTDB taxonomy): Bacteria > Bacteroidota > Bacteroidia > Flavobacteriales_E > Vicingaceae > BRH-c54. Next base: position 7,971 of record DATGOR010000062.1, read on the forward strand.
TTAGATAAATACTTGAACATTTCGCTTTCTCCTCCTTCAAATTGGGGCATTTCATCAGGAAAATCTATCGGGTCAGGGTCGATTACGATTGGCTCTACCGGAGCCCATTTTTTATCAAATTTAGGTGCTTCATAGGGTTCTTCTTTTGGTTTTTCAGAAGGTTTTTCAGGAACTTTATCAACTATAATAATAGCATCAACATTTTTACTGATGGTAGGTTCTGTTTTCACAATTGGTTTTTCAACTTCTGGATTAACAGGTGGAAGTATTGTTTCTATTACCTCATCTATTACTTTAGTTCCAGGCAATTTTTTCACAGAATAATAAGTCGTCCATTCAAAAGCTAGAAAAGTTAATGAAAAACTAATTAATAATCCTAATTGAAAATAAACGAATCTCATTCGTTCATTTTTTTTGGTGTTTTTTTGAAAATGATTCATAGCATTATGGTTTTGGTTAGACAATATTATAAACTCAAAAACAATGTGTTTTAGTGTATGGATGCAATTTTTTGATAATTTCACAGTTTTAAGCAAAAAAAATTTTCAACATGAAATTTCCGTCACTCTATTACCTAAAAGAAAAATCAGTTACAGCCCTTAAACGATTTCCGTTGTCTATCTTATTTGCCTTAATTGGTGTAGTAAGTGCTATTTATTTAATAGAAAATGAACACCGACTAGAAAGCGTTTTTCCGATTACCAACCTTTTACTTACATCTGCATTAGCAATTCCATTGTTTTTTTGCATTACTGTTTACAGTGAAAAATTTCTATTAAGCACTAAATTTAAAGCTTTAGGAGTTTTTATCGGATTAGTATTATTAGCACTTATTTATTACAGCCTACCTAGTTCTCCTGCTACATTTAATACAGCCATCCCTTACATTAGGTATGCAATATACAATATTGGAATCCATCTATTAGTAGCCTTTATTCCTTTTGTAAAATCCAAAGAGCTTAACGGCTTTTGGCAGTACAACAAATTACTCTTTATTCGTTTTATCACCTCCGTTTTATATTCAGGATTTATTTATGTAGGAATAGTTTTAGCTTTGGTGGCACTTAATGTCCTTTTTGACATTAAAATTAGAGACCAATTATATTTTGAATTATGGGTAATTGTTGTTGGATTATTCAACACTTGGTTCTTTACAGCCGGAATGCCTTCATCTTTCCAGCATTTAGATGTAGATGATGATTATCCCAAAGGCTTAAAAATATTTTCACAATACATATTGTTTCCGCTACTAATACTTTACTTGTTAATTCTTTACGGATATGGATTAAAAATAATTTTAACATGGGACTGGCCCAAAGGAGTGGTTTCTTATTTAATTGTTTGCGTTGCTGTTTTAGGTATTTTAACCTTGCTTTTAGTTTATCCTTATTCAAAGCAAGCGGAAAATAAATGGATGGCTCATTTTTCAAGAGTCTATTATTTTATATTAATTCCTCTCATTGTATTGTTGTTTTTCGCAATCAGTATGCGAATAGGAGATTATGGCATTACTATTAATAGATACATTATTTATTTACTAGGCATCTGGTTAAGTATAGTTGCTATTTACTTTGCAATAGGAAAAACCAATATAAAATTCATTCCCGTTTCTTTGTTTCTAGCAATAACACTTACCTCTTTTGGACCATGGGGTATGTTTTCAGTAAGCGAGAATAGTCAAGTAAATCGATTGAAGAATATTTTAGAACAACATCAATTACTTTCAAACGATAAAATTATTCAAGAACAAGAACTAACCATCGATAGTACTTACTATTATCATACATCTTTTACCCCCACCAAGGAACAATCTATTCCCGATTCAGTAAAAAATGATATTAAATCAATTCTTGATTACCTGAATGATTTTCATGGATTAAAACAAATTAAACCTTGGTTTGCTAAAAACTATGATGCTGATATA
>DATGOR010000063.1:0-2840 GCA_035305805.1 Vicingaceae bacterium
TAATTAACAAGTGAATATCGTGTGTGCCTTCATAGGTAATTACCGATTCTAAATTAGCCATGTGTCGCATAATAGAATATTCGCTAGTAATACCCATTGCTCCGTGTATTTGGCGAGCTTCTCTGGCAATTTTAAGTGCCATATCCACATTGTTTCTTTTTGCCATAGAAATTTGTGCTGAAGTAGCTTTACCTTCATTTCTTAACACACCCAAACGCCAAGTTAATAACTGAGCTTTGGTAATTTCTGTAAGCATTTCAGCTAATTTCTTTTGCGTTAACTGAAAAGAAGCAATCGGCACTCCAAATTGTTCACGCTCTTTAGAATAGCGAAGTGCTGAATCATAACAATCCATTGCTGCACCTATAGCTCCCCAAGCAATACCATAACGAGCTGAATCTAAGCATCCAAGAGGTGCTCCTAATCCAGACTTATTGGGTAATAAATTTTCTTTAGGGACTTTTACATTATCAAAAACTAACTCTCCGGTAATAGATGCTCTCAACGACCATTTATCATGTGTTTCAGGAGTAGTAAAACCTTCCATTCCTCTTTCTACCAATAATCCGTGAATTCTGCCTTCTTCATTTTTTGCCCAAACTACTGCTACATCAGCAATAGGAGCATTGGTAATCCACATTTTAGCTCCATTTAATAAATAATGGTCGCCCATATCTTTAAAATTAGTTACCATTCCACCCGGATTTGAACCATGGTCAGGCTCAGTTAAACCGAAGCATCCCATAAACTCACCGGTAGCTAATTTTGGTAAAAACCGCATTTTTTGTTCTTCGTTACCGTATTTCCAAATAGGATACATAACCAACGAACTTTGCACAGATGAAGTAGAACGAACACCTGAATCGCATCTTTCTAATTCTTGCATAATTAATCCGTAAGCAATTTGGTCTAAGCCGGGTCCACCATATTCTTCCGGTATGTAAGGCCCAAAACCACCAACTTCTGCTAATCCGGGAATAATTTGCTTTGGAAATTCTGCACGTTGAGCGTAATCTTCAATAATTGGAGAAACATCTTTTTTAATCCATGCTCTTACCGTATCTCTAATCAGTTTGTGTTCTTCTGTTAAAAGCTCATCTAAATTATAATAATCGGGAGCTTGAAATCTATCGTCTGCCATTTTTAGTTTAATTAAAATTGAAGCCCAAAAATAATTAAACTAAAAAGAATAATTATGTTAAAAATCATAATAATTACAGATTTCAGCAAGAGCTTTAAAAATAGCTTATTTCACAACAAACTCCACCCTTCTGTTGAGCTGACGACCTTCTTCGGTATCGTTGGTGTCTATGGGTTGAGTTTCTCCAAAACCCTTTGACGTTAACCGATTAGATTTAATTCCTCCTTTAGTTAAATATTCCACCACGGAAGCAGCTCTATCGTTAGAAAGTTTTAGGTTATCTTCATCCGCCCCCACATTGTCGGTATGCCCATTAATAGCTATGTTAATGTTGGGATTGTCGTTTAATAATTTAATTAATCGGTCTAATTCGGGATAAGATTCTTCTTTTAAGGTGGCTTTCCCAAATTCAAAAAAGATGTTATTTAAACGAATGGCTTCCTCTTTTACAATTGGAGCTAAATAGAGGTTAACTTCAATTTCTTTGTATTCTTTAAGTGCTCTTAAATCTAAATTCTCGGTAATAGAGTAATATTTATCAGCTTCTGCCATAAATCCATAGTTTTCACCAAAAGGCAAAACAATTTTATACACATTGTCTTCCGGACTAGTAGCAGCACTTCCTACATCTTTTCCTGACGGCAATAATTCATAAGCAATATTGGCTTTTATTGGTTCGCCTGTTTTTTTATCAAACACTTTTCCATACACCAAAACTACCGGGTCGGGCTTAGCTTCTTGAGGCATTCTAATTCTAAAAACATCACTTTTGCCATAACCACTTTTTGACGATGAAAAATAAGCGTATTCTCCTGCGGCATCAATACTAAAGTAAGCATCAAACTCAGGGGTGTTAATTTTTTCTCCTAAATTAACCGGTTTACTCCAATTTGTCCAAGTATCATCCAATCTTTTGGTCATCCATATATCGGCATTGCCATATCCCGGGTGTCCATCAGAAACGAAATACATGGTTTTATCGTCAGCAGCCAAAAAAGGACCGAATTCATCGCCTTTGGTGTTAACAACATTTCCTAAATTAAGCGGTTTAGTCCAACCGTGAGGATCTTTGGGATCTCTAAATGAAACCCAAATATCTTTTTCTCCCAATCCTTTTTTCATTTCAATTGCCATGAGCAGATACTGTCCACTGTTGGATAAATAATAATTTACGTATTGATTTCTATTTTCAAATTTATCTATTACCTGACCTTTAGGAAAACTCCATCCGCCACGCTGACGTTGACTTACGGAACACCCGCCACCACTTACACTACCATCAAAATATTTGTATAAATTGGAAAGTAAAATGGTATTCCCATCCGGAGTAATGGATTGTACAGAAGTAGAATATCCTTTTATGTTCAACGGAGTCCCAATATTTTTAGCTTTACTCCACTCGCCATTAGTTAGGTAGGAAACCCAAATATTGTTTTTACCATTATTATCTGACGGATACCTGGTAATAAAAAGAGTTTTACCATCAGGGGAAATTTTTGGAGATAGTTCATCAAATTCAGAATTTACATTTGCCCCTAAATTTTCCGGTTCTGCATCAAACACAATAGGCTCTTGAGCAAAGCCCCTCCCAGCCTCCCCGAAAGGGAGGAGTAAAATAATGATGAAAATAAAAGATGTAATTTGCCTCATAATCAAGTGAAAAATAACTTTCCGAAAGTTTTAAAACTTTCGGAAAGTT
>DATGOR010000064.1:0-7369 GCA_035305805.1 Vicingaceae bacterium
ACTCATAACGACCTCAATCAATGGTTAAAGTTTTTTCTTACAGGAGTAATTGAAACAGCAAAAAAAGGAGTGATAGCATTTGATGGAATTCTTCAGTTACAGAAAAACTTAGACCTGAAAATAAAAAGTTTGGGGAACCGAAGTGTTGATGCTCAGAAAGTAATAACCTACTTATATACTCAACCTGTTATTGATGCAATTAAAGTGGTGGAGATAATTCAAAAATCGAATGTAACTGCTTATAAATTATTAGCAGATTTTGAAAAATTGGATATACTAAAAGAAATCTCTGGGGCACATCGCAACAAACTTTATGTTTTTAACGAATATATCAATCTTTTTAAAGATGAATAAATCAGAATTTTTAGCTTCTTTAAAAACTCGCCATTTATCGGTAAAAAACTAACCGGCAAAGTGTATGGTGTAATTAATAAGAATAAAGTGTTGGTGGGGTAAGGATAATTTAAGTTTTGGATGTTTTTATATTTGATTCAAAATCTTTTAAAGTCTTACCTTCTTTATTCTTCCATTCAGTTAGTCCATTAGCATTTCGCCCCATAACAATTACTGCTGCTGTTGACGGACTACTAAAAATATAATCTTCAGAAAACTCAAAATAATCACCTTGATTAATAAGAACATTTTCGTCAATAAGTTTTTGTCTCAAGGAAATAAAGTTGGACGTCATAGAATTAACAATTGAAACAGCTGCTTTCGAACCTTTTAGAACTACAAATCCATCAGAAGTGGGCTCTCCCTGTCCATCAGCACCACGTGCCGCTTTAATAAAAAAAGTTGCTTGTTTTTGTTTTGATTTAAACTCCCTTTTTTCTTCAAATACTTTATGACCTAATGTATTAACAAGCATTTTTACATTCTCAATAAACTCTTCCATTTCAGCTTTATCAGACTCAGAAATAGAAGATTGTGTAGGAACTATTGAATTATCTACCTTATATCGATTGGTTAGTATTGCTATTTCATGTAATCTATTTTCTAAATATTTTATATGGGCTTTATTTAGATTCTCATCTTTACTAATAAAAACTATGGCTTCATTCCAAAATTCTTTTTGAGTTAACTGTTGATTTAGACGCTTTAAAATAGATTCTGCTTCCCCAATATAAACTTTATCCTTTCCGTCCTCATCTTTTCCAAACAGTAAGTAAACACCTGTACTAGTGAGATCTTCTCGGTCAGTACAATCTTTAATTTTAATTCTAGGGATTTTATATCCTTTTCCCGACCAATTTGAAAGCTCACAACTCATTCTTCCATTAGGATCTCCATCAATTAAAAAGATTTTTATGGTCTTACCAAATTTCATAATATTTACTTTTTAAAGAATTATAATAAATTCCTACATTTCCAAAAATAAAAATAATTCCAACGCTTTAAAATGAGTTTTTCAATTTTTATAAACAGAAAAATTAATCCTTTAATTTCTAATCTCAAATTTCTAATCCAAAAATCAACCTACTTCTCTCTCATTTTTTTGTAAGCCCTGATGGCTAGCATCAACAAAACACCAAAAAGCACAATACCTACTACTCCCCAAATCCAGCTCATGCTCTCTTTGAGCACTACCAAAAACACTATGGCGAATAAAAAAATGGTGGCTACTTCATTCCAAATACGTAGCTTAAATGAGGAATATTTAATTTCATTTTTTTGCAGTTGTACATACAACCGATGACACATAAAATGGTAAACATACAATGCCACCACAAAGGTAAGTTTTACATGCATCCACGGTTGTGATAAATAATACCCAAAATTGGTAAACAACAGCCAACCGGCAAAAAAAGCGGTGAGTATAGCCGATGGCCAAGTAATACCATACCATAAGCGTTTGCTCATCAGTTTATACTGCTCTTGCAAAATAGCTTTGGCATTTTCTTCTTTATCTTCTGCTTCTACATGGTAGATAAATAAACGCACAATGTAGAATAATCCGGCAAACCAAGTTACCACAAATATAATGTGTAATGCTTTTATGTATAGTGGGTTCATAAGTGTAAAAGTAGTATTTTTTAAGTTAGTTTATAAGGTTAGGAGTTTATAAGTTTAGGAGTTAGAGATTGGAAATTTCGAAAAAGCTCACTATGACGAGGATCGACCTTTGATTTTTTGTTTCTTTTGTATCAAGACAAAAGAGCAACAAACATTAAATAACCGCAAAGACATATAAGTTTACGCAAAGGTCGCAAAAACCTCTCGCAAAGACGCAAAGACGCTATTGAGTTTGAGGTTTGAGGTTTGAGGTTTGAGGTTCGAGGTTCGAGGTTTTGAAAAGTAACTGTGGACTGTGGACAGCTTACTACCAACTATGTACTCAACAATTAACAAATAACTATTAACCATTAACAAAATCGGCTTTGTGTGCTGGAAAAGTCCCCCTTCAGGGGATTTAGGGGGCTTATATATAAAATCTCACCCCCTGTGTATTTTACAATTAAAAAAAACTAATTTTGCACCCTTATCAATTAAAGTAAGCAATATATCAGATGAAGAACATTAGAAACTTTTGTATTATCGCCCATATCGACCACGGAAAAAGCACCTTGGCAGATCGTCTTTTACACAAAACCAACACCATTACCGACAGAGAATTGCAAGAACAAACCTTAGATGATATGGATTTGGAGCGTGAAAGAGGTATTACCATAAAAAGTCACGCCATACAAATGGATTATACTTTTGATGGTGAACAATATGTGCTAAACCTTATTGATACTCCCGGTCACGTAGATTTTTCTTACGAAGTTTCTCGTTCTATCGCTTCTTGCGAAGGAGCATTGCTTATTGTTGATGCTACTCAAGGAATTCAAGCCCAAACCATTTCTAACTTATATTTGGCATTAGAACACGATTTGGAAATTATTCCTATTTTGAATAAAATGGACTTAGATAGTGCCATGCCCGAAGAGGTTAAAGACCAAATTATTGATTTAATTGGTTGCGACAGAGAGGATATTATTGCTGCAAGTGGTAAAACAGGTTTGGGGGTAGATGAAATTTTAGAAGCCGTAATTAAACGAGTTCCTGCTCCACAAGGCGACCCTAACGCTCCCTTTCAAGCATTGATTTTCGATTCTGTTTTTGATTCTTATAGAGGGATTTACGCTTATTTTAAAGTAAAAAATGGTGAGATTAAAAAAGGAGATAAAGTAAAATTTGTCGCTACCGGAAAAGAATATTACGCTGACGAAATAGGTACACTTAAGTTAAAACAACAACCAAAACAAGTTATAAAAACCGGTGATGTTGGTTATTTAATCTCAGGAATTAAAGTAGCTAAAGAGGTAAAAGTAGGTGATACCATTATTACTGTTGACAGACCGGCTCCCGCTATTCAAGGGTTTGAAGACGTAAAACCTATGGTTTTCGCAGGAATTTACCCTGTTGACACTGATGAATTTGAAGATTTACGAGATGCTATGGAAAAGTTGCAGCTAAATGATGCTTCTTTAACTTTTGAGCCGGAATCTTCTGCTGCATTGGGTTTTGGTTTTCGTTGCGGTTTCTTAGGAATGTTGCACATGGAAATTATTCAGGAAAGACTTGCCAGAGAGTTTGATATGAATGTGATTACTACTGTTCCTAACGTATCTTACAATGCTTATTTAACTAAAGATAAAGAAAAAGCGGTTATAGTAAATAATCCATCCGATTTTCCCGACCCAAGTAAACTAGATAGAATTGAAGAGCCTTACATTAAAGCTTCTATAATTACCAAATCGGAATATGTTGGTGCTATTATGACTTTGTGTATTGAAAAAAGAGGCGAATTAACCAATCAAGTGTATTTAACTACCGATAGAGTAGAACTAAATTTTAACGTGCCTTTGGCTGAGATTGTTTTTGATTTTTATGATAGATTAAAATCCATTTCAAGAGGATATGCTTCTTTCGATTATCATCCTATTGGTTTCAGACCATCGCAGTTGGTTAAAATGGACTTATTGCTCAATGGCGACCAAGTGGATGCTTTATCAGCATTAGTACACAAAGATAATGCGTATGATTTGGGTAAGAAAATTTGCAAGAAATTAAGAGAATTAATTCCTCGTCAGCAATTCGATATTGCTATACAAGCAGCCATTGGAGCTAAAATTATTGCTAGAGAATCGCTTTCTGCCCTAAGAAAAGATGTTACTGCAAAATGTTATGGTGGAGATATTTCTCGTAAGCGTAAACTATTGGAAAAACAAAAAGAAGGGAAGAAAAAGATGAAGCAAATTGGTAATGTTGAAATTCCACCAACTGCCTTCTTAGCAGTGCTAAAGTTAAATGATAATTAATTACCAGGATTTCTTAACTTCCTGTTTTATCAATGTATTTCCAAAGCATGTCTTTTAATTCTGTTAACCCTTGTTGGGCAACTGAAGAAATAAAAACATAAGGTATTTCGGGCAAATCTTGCTCTATTTCAGCTTTTAATTCATCATCCAACATATCAGATTTAGATATTGCTAAAACACGAGCTTTATCTAATAGTTCGGGGTTATATTCCTTTAGTTCATTGAGCAAAATCTGGTATTCTTCCTTTATGTTATCACTATCTGCCGGAATTAAAAATAAAAGCACGGCATTTCGCTCAATGTGTCGAAGAAAACGAATTCCCAGACCTTTACCCTCATGAGCTCCTTCTATAATCCCGGGTATGTCTGCCATCACAAATGAACGAAAATCTCTGTAAGAAACAATCCCTAAATTAGGAACTAAAGTAGTAAACGGGTAATTAGCTATTTCAGGTTTAGCAGCACTTAAAACAGAAAGTAGGGTAGATTTTCCTGCGTTAGGAAACCCAACCAAACCGACATCTGCCAACACTTTTAATTCTAACACTTTCCAACCTTCATTTCCATCTTCACCGGGTTGAGCATAGCGTGGTGCTTGATTGGTGGCTGATTTAAAATGACTATTTCCCAATCCTCCTCTTCCTCCTTTTATCAATACTTGCTCTTCACCATCTTCTGTAATTTCAAACAATACCTCTCCTGTTTCAGCGTCTTTAGCTATAGTTCCTAATGGCACTTCTATGTAAGCATCTTCTCCTTGAGCTCCGGTACTTCTAGAACTACTACCATCTTCTCCATGACCGGCTTTGATGTGTCTTTTAAACTTTAAGTGCAATAATGTCCATAGGTTTTTATTTCCTCTAACAATCACATGTCCGCCTCTACCTCCATCACCACCATCAGGACCACCTTTTGGCTCATATTTTTCACGTCTGAAATGACGAGAACCTCTACCTCCTTTACCGGAAGTACAATGGATTTTTACATAGTCAATAAAATTGGAGTTGGACATTGGTTGGCTTAAAAGGTTTGAAGTTTGAGGTTTGAGGTTTGAGGTTTGAGGTTTGAAGTTTGAGGTTTAATCTCTAATGCTAGTTAGCATTATCAATTGCTGAACACAAACGATTAAATATTTCATCAATACTGCCCACACCATTTATTTTTTCAAACTTATTTTGTGCTGCATAAAAATCCGCCACCACTGCTGTTTGTTCATTATAAACTTTAATTCTGTTGGCAATAATATTTTCATCTAAATCGTCCGCTCTACCGCTATCTTTACCTCTTTCGAGCAAACGTTTTATCAATTCTTCATTAGGCACATCTAATGCCAACATAATTGAAATCGCTGTATTTTTTGAAGTCAAAAACTTATCTAATGCTTCAGCTTGTGGGGTTGTTCTTGGAAATCCGTCAAAAATAAACCCTTTAGCTGCCGGATTTTTATCCACCTCAGCTTCCAACATACTGATAGTAACCTCATCGGGAACTAAATTTCCTTTGTCCATATAACTTTTAGCTAATCTTCCTAATTCGGTTTCTCCTTTTATATTGGCTCTGAATATATCTCCGGTGGACAAATGAACTAAATTGTATTTTTCTACTAATTTGGCTGCTTGTGTTCCTTTTCCTGCTCCCGGAGGTCCAAATAATACTATATTTAACATATCTGTGTTTTTTGATTTTAATCTAATACATAAATTGAACTAAGGTTTCTTCCATAACCATCGTAATCCAATCCATACCCTAACACAAAAGCATTGGGAATTTCTTTTCCAATATAATCAATCGGATAAGGCTTGTGATAGGCTTCCGGCTTAAATAACAAAGAAGCTATTTTAATGGAGTTCACTTTTTTGTTTTGTAAAATTTCATACAACTTTACCAACGTATTTCCTGTATCCACAATATCCTCCACTAAAATAATATCTTGCCCTTGCAAATCTTCGTTTAGCCCAATTAGTTCGTTTATTTTTCCTGTGGTAGAAGTTCCTTCATAAGAAGCCAGCTTTACAAACGATACCGTACATTGCAAGTTAATTTCTTTTAATAAATCACTCATAAACATAAACGAGCCATTAAGCACTCCAATAAATATAGGTGATTTACCTTTATAATCTTGATTTATTGTTGTAGCCACTTTTTGAATGGCATTCTGCAAATCCTCTGCTGATATGTATGGTTTAAAGGTTTTATCCTTAATTGTAATCTTACCCATGTGGTTTAAAATTGGATTGCAAAAGTAGCAATTTTATTAGAAGCTAGCATATAAATAATGAAAGCTTTTGTCTATGAAAGTTTGGTGATAAGTAAGTAAAGCAGAATGATGCCCATTATTGTAATCAGTACCCAATATGTTCCTTTAAATAATTTTTTGTTTTGCTTTCTATCTTTTAAAAACTGATAGGTAAGAATGATTAAAAATCCTATGATAAAAACAAATGCAAATATTTTTTGACCGGGCGAGAACATGATTTAGTGTTTAAAATGAACGAACAAACGTCCGAAATTTTTGCTGTCTTTTTCTATTCTATGGTAAAGATTTTTAACAACAGGTTGTTGTAAAAAGCGGAGTACTTTCTTTTTTAGTTGACCGGAACCTTTTCCGGGTATTATTTCTATGGTTTTAATTTTTTTGGAAATCGCTTCTTCAATAATTTCCTCTAAGGCAGTATCTATCAGTTTTCCTTTATTGTATATGTCGTGCAAATCTAGTTTTAATTTGCTCATAATTATTCTTCTACCGAAGATGAAGCCACTACCCAATCCCTGTCTTTTTTGGTCATGGTAACTTCAATTTTTAGCGGGTTTGCTTTTCTAAATGTAGCTTTAATTAAAACACTATCACCTTCAAAATGCATTACTTCAAAAATAAAATAGCTGTCAAGGCTTCCTTTATAGATGTTTTTAAAAGTCTCTATTTCATCAAATGTCATTATCTTAACCCTTTTGTCGAATTTAAAAACAATAAGGTTGTTAGGTATTTTGTCATCATTGATGATAATTAAAGGTGTTTGACCTGACATCTCATCTCCATTATAGTGTTTTTTCAACACTTCTAAATC
>DATGOR010000065.1:0-8927 GCA_035305805.1 Vicingaceae bacterium
ATACAATTACTATCACAGTACAATGCTGTCAAGTTCCTCAAATAGCAACTACAGATGTTACATGTTTTGGTGGTAATGATGGAAAAATTGTTGTAACACCTTATTGGCTAATTGGTAGTGAAGTTCAAACCATTACTTATACTGATAGTGCTACAAACACAGTTTTACAAACCACCCCAAATATGACGGCAGGTAGTGATTCTTTAACAAATTTACCTGCAGGAACTTATATTATCACCTCTACAGATACAAGTGGTTGTACAACGGACACTACTATATATATCTACGAACCCGACCAGATGTTTATTGATAACATTACTGCTGACGATACTATTTGCATCAATGGCAGTAAACAAATTAGTGCTACATCAATTGGAGGTACTGGTGCACATACATTAACTTGGACAGACAATACAACAAATACGAATATTCCAGGTAATGGACCACATACGGTAAATCCGATTGTATCACCAAGTTGTTACGAAGTTTTTGCAACTGATATAAACGGTTGTTTATCCGACACACAAGAAGTATGTATCTCATTATTCCCGGAAATTACGGGTTCCACAACACAATTTACAGATACTGTTTGTGAAGGATTTACTGCAACTCTTGATGCAAGTGCCACCGGAGGTTCTGGTGTTGGCTATAATTTCGATTGGTACGAAGGTGGTGTTTTAATTGGAAATGGTACAACTATGAATGTTACTCCATCAACTTCTCCAACTGACTACTATGTTGTAATAACAGACAATTGTACGACACCGTCTGATACAATAGAATACCAAGTATATTGGTATGATGTCCCAACACTTGACATCGCAAGGAACAAACCTGATAGTTGTTACCCTATTACGGTAGAGTTTAGCAATACTTCAATACCTAACAATTTAGTAGGAAGTACAATATGGGAGTTTAGTGATGGATCTATTCTGAATGGAAATACAGTTACTAATACTTTCAATTCAGCAGGATGTAGAGATTTAACGGTAACTGTAACTACAATAAATGGATGTGTATTAGACACTACAATTGCAGATTATGTTTGCCCTAAAGATTATCCAAATGCTGATTTTTATGCTGATCCGGATGAGACTAACTTCTTATTCCCGCAAATTAGTTTTATCAATCAATCAACCGGACAAGGTAACCTAAGCTATTTGTGGGATTTTGGAACAGGAGTTAATCCTGATTCATCAACATTTACAAATCCTGTACACATGTTCCCGGCTGGTGTTCCAGGAGAGTATAATGTTTGGTTAACTGTAACCAACGAGCATGGGTGTGTTGACTCAACTATGAGAATAGTTACAATTACAGACATATTCTTGTTCTACGTTCCAAATTCGTTTACCCCAGATTCGGATAACTTAAACGATAAGTTTAGAGCCTATGGTGAAGGAATTGATTTAACTCAGTTTAAAATGTATATTTTTGATAGATGGGGAGAACTGATTTATGAAACTGATGATATTGAAGATGGATGGGATGGAACTTATATGGGAACTGATGCTCCTGTTGGAACTTATGTATGGAGAATAGAAACCAAAGAAAAGTTTGTTAATAGAAGACATGAAATGACAGGACATGTCAACCTATTGAGATAAAACTATAAATTATCAATATCTAAAAATAAAAGCTTGTAGATTCTACAAGCTTTTATTTTATTGATTTATTATACATATCCCGTATAATCACTTTCTGTAAAGCTCTTTTGATAATTAAATCTGTAATAATTTCTGCTGTATCTGCATGCTGATTCTCTTTCAATTTTTTATTCAAGAAATCTTCTTCAATATCAATCCGATAAAGTAAAGATAATAGTTTGGTATAGTTATCATTAAGTAAATCATCAATAATGGGTAAAATCTGATGAAAAAGTTCTAAATAAGGTGTAATCTCTTTTCCTTCTAAAATAATGTTATAACTGAACCAATTAAAGTCTTTTTTAATTTGTTCAATAACTTTTTGTATTAAATCTTCTCGGTTAAAATATTTTACAACCTCATTAAGACTAGGAATAGGTAGAGACATGAAAACGGATTAAAATAACTCAGCTAATTTATTGTGAAGTTCTTCTCCACGTAAGTTCTTAGCTATAATTTTTCCATCTCTATCAAGTAAAACAGCAAAGGGTATTCCACTAATGTTGTATAGAGGAACAACTGTTGAATTCCATCCTTTTAAGTCGCTCACATGGTTTTTCCATATTAAATTGTCTTTTTCTATGGCATTTATCCAATCTTGTTTTGGGTTTGGCTGTTGTTGCATGCCGTCAAGAGAGACGCTAAAAACTTCAAATCCTTTTTGATTAAACTTTTTATAGGCTTCCACTACATTAGGGTTTTCAATTCTGCAAGGTTTACACCAAGAAGCCCAAAAATCAACCAAAACTATTTTGCCTCGTAATGATGACAATGAAATAGGGTTTCCATTTACATCATTTAAGGTAATATCGGGTGCTTCTGACCCGGGAGCTAGCACGCTCATTTTTTTAACTTTAGCATGAAATTCTTGCGTATAAATGGAGTTGGGTAGTTTTGCTTGAATGGCTTCATCCACTTTTTTATAAAGTTCAAAATTTGTTTCAGCATCCATCATCTGAACAGCAGCCAAACTAACCAGTGATCCGGGATCTTCATCAATAATACTTTTAAAGTAGTTATTCATCTTTGCTAAAGCATTTTGTGATGCAATTTGTAATTCAATAAATTGTTGTTGGTCAGAAGGATTTTGTTGATATAGACGACCTAACGAGTCTTGCTTTTGAGCATTAACTTGATATGCTAAATTAAATTTTCTTAATTTTTCAGAGTCTTCCGAACCTTCAATTTGATAAGTAACCATTAAATTAGAACCATCAGCTGTTAAAACTGGAGTTTCTCCCTCTTTAAGGATAAGGTTTACAAAGTTTTGATTGTTGATTCTTACCCTATAATATCCCATTTCTTTAATGGGGTAGGTAAATGCAAAATTTCCGTCTTTATCCACAGAAGCAGTATCTTTTGGGATAAGGTTAGTAGGAGTGAGATAATCTAAATAAATGGAAGTTCCAAAAGGGAGATTGGTTAATTTCCCTGTTAGTGTCGGACTACCATCGGCAGATGTAGCATTGTTATTACTTTCATTCCCGCAAGCTAAAAACAATAAGGCTATCAAATTGATGAAAAGTAGGTGTTTTAATGTGTTCATTTGTTTCATTTATATTTTTAATTTAGTTTTTCTCTTAATAATATATTTGCTTTTTTAGGGTCAGCTTTTCCTTGAGATAATTTCATTAATTGCCCCATCAGAAAGCCTAACAACTGTTTTTCGCCATTTTTAAAACGTTCGATTTCGCTCGGATTATTATGAATCACTTGTTCAATATATTGAATTAATTCATCATCGTTACTTTCCTGAATAAGGTTGTTGTCTTCAGCAATTTTTGATGGAGATAATTCTGGTTGAGCTACAATAGCAGGGAATATCTTTTGGTTGGCAATGGTATTACTAACTTTTCCTTCATCAATTAATTGAATTAAAGCAGCTATTTTATCAGGGGAAACATTAAAATTTTCTATAGTAATGCCATTTTCATTTAGATATGACTTGATAGCTCCATTTAACCAATTGGCTGCGGCTTTAAAGTTTTTAGTAAAAGAAATCAATTCATTGTAATATATGGCCAAAGGTTTCGATTCGATAATCAGATTAGCATCGTATTCAGAAAGACCATATTGTTTGGTATATAATTTATAAAGGTCGTTGGGTAAAGTAGGCAACGTTTTTCTCACATCGTGTATATAGTTCTCGGTAACAGTTACCGGTTGTAAGTCTGGCTCAGGAAAATAACGATAATCATGAGCTTCTTCCTTACTTCGCATGGTAAAAGTGGTTCCATCAACAGCATTAAAACTTCTGGTTTCCATTTCAATTTTACCTCCTGCTTCCAATACGTCAATTTGCCTTTTAATTTCGTGTTCTATAGCTCGTTTTACGTTTCTGATAGAATTCATGTTTTTGGTTTCTGTTCTTTCTCCAAATTTTTCGCTGCCCTTTAGCATTACAGAAACGTTGGCATCACAACGTAAACTTCCTTCTTCCATGTTGCCATCACAAATATCGAGGTAACGAACTAATTTTCTTACTTGTGTAACATATTCGTAAGCTTCATCTGCGGAGCTGATTTGTGGCTCAGAAACAATCTCTACCAATGGAACTCCGGCTCTATTCAAATCAACTAAAGTGTTGAAAGGATCTTGGTCGTGAATGCTTTTTCCGGCATCTTCCTCCATGTGTATTCGGGTAATCTCAATTTTTTTTTCTTTATTCGTATTTGGAAAAAGCGTGATATATCCCCCTGTACATATTGGAGTTTTGTCTTGAGTTATCTGATAGCCTTTTGGCAAATCGGCATAAAAATAATTTTTACGAGCAAATTCGTTTCGTTCTCTAATTTTTGCACCAACCGCCAAACCAAGCTTTACAGCATATTCCACTGTTTTTTCATTGAGTACGGGCAAAGTTCCCGGATGCCCTAATGTAACGGGGCTAATGTTGGTGTTAGGCAAATCTCCGAACATTGCTGAATCAGCTGCATAAGACTTACTTTTGGTAGAAAGTTGTGCATGAATTTCTAACCCAATAACTGCTTGATATTTTTCGTAAACACTCATGTGAAAATAACTAAAATTATAAGTGAAGTTGAGCTAAAAGTTCTTTAATAATTAAGGTCATTTTTGGCTCGGCAGCTTTTGCTACTTGTTGTACTTCTTCATGACTAATTTCAATGATTTTTCCATCAACACCCAAATCGGTAATAATGGAAAGAGCCATACAAGGAATATCCATATGACGGGCAACAATTACCTCAGGAACAGTACTCATGCCAACTGTATCAGCACCAATTATTTGAATGAACTTGTATTCAGCCGGAGTTTCAAAGGTTGGGCCGGATAGGGCAGCATATATTCCATGTTGAAGTTTAATATTATTGTTTTGAGCAATTTCCTTCACTTTTTGAATTAAATCTTTTGAGTATGCCTCACTCATATCAGGAAATCTCGGACCTAATTCATTTATATTTTTACCTCTAAGTGGGTTGTCCGGTAGTAAATTAATATGGTCAGTAATTAACATAATATCGCCTACCTCAAAATTGGCGTTAACACCACCACTGGCATTACTTAAGAAAAGTTGTTCAATGTCCAAAGACTTCATTACTCTTATAGGAAACGTGCATTCTTGCAAAGAATAACCTTCGTAATAATGAAACCTTCCTTGCATGGCAACAACGGGAACCTTGTTTAATGTCCCGAAAAGTAATTTGCCGGAATGCCCTTCAACAGTAGAAACCGGAAAGTTGGGAATTTCTTCATAAGGAATAGCTGTTTCTATTTCAATTTCAGTTGATAAATTACCCAAACCTGTTCCTAAAACAATACCTACTTTAGGTTTTATGCTGGTTTTGGAAAGTAAAAACTCTTTAGTTTCTTTTATTTTTTCTAACATAATTTAATATTTGTTCTTCAAATTGCTTTTTATCATCACCATGAAAACTAATTCCTATCGGCAGGTAAAAAACCGGTAAATCATTAATTAAAGGTAAAATTCTCGGCAAAGATAATCGCATAAAATCTTTTTCGGTAGTAATGATTAATTTATTATTTCCGATTAATGTGTTAAATGCTGTTTTCAGTTCTTCAATTTCCTTTTCAGAGAAAGGGTGATGATCGGGATATTTTAAATGTTCTACTACTTTAAAGTTGTTTTTTAAGTAATAATATAAAGGAGATGGGTTAGCAATTCCTGTAATTAATAATATGGATGTGTTTTTGTCTTTAGTTAATTCTAAATAATTCTCTGCTTCTGGTGTAAATGGCTTTGGATTACCATAGTTAATGTAGGAAAAATAAATTTTTTGATAATCTTTTGGTTTTATTTCTTCAGTAATTCTTCGTCTGTCTATAGGGGATAAAATGATTGGACATTTTGATACAATTATTATGTCTGCTCTCTTATATCCGCTTTTCGATTCTCTTAACCTTCCCGAAGGAAGTACCAAATCATTAACAAATAAATTACTGTATTCTGTTACTAATATGTTTATATCAGGATTAACCGCTCGGTGTTGAAAGGCATCATCTAGCAATACCACATCTGTTGTTGGATAATTCTCTTTTATGGTTTTTATACCTCTATCTCTTTTTTCATCAACAGCAACTGTACAATTACCAAACATTTTTTTAAACTGAAGCGGTTCATCTCCTACATCTTCAAATGTAGAAGTATGGTTAGCCACCATAAATCCTCTAGTCTTTCTTTTGTATCCCCTACTTAAGATGGCAACATTGTATTCTGAAGATAGTAGTTTTACCAAATAAGCTACATGAGGGGTTTTTCCAACACCACCAACATTTAAATTCCCTACATTAATAGTAATGGTGTTGTTAAAAGATTTTGAAGGTAGAATATTAAAGTCGTAAAGCTTATTTCTAATGCTTAAAATTAAAGCATAAAGAAAAGAAAAAGGCAATAGTAATATTTGAATAATTTTTTTCAATCGGGAAACTAAATACTTTATTAATGAGCAAACTTAATAAAACCTTTATAATAAGGAATAAAAATCTGATAAAATAGGAAAGCTAATGTTTATTAATTGTTAACTCTAATTAGCGGAGCAATACATTCTTAAACCATAGATAGAAGCTGAAACATATTGATTTTCAAAAAATATAAATGATATGATTAAAGACCTTATTAATAGTTGTTTTGTTAAAAAAATATAAATTAATAATATCCAAATTGAGATAAAAAAAATATTTTAATAAAAATAATTTGGTTTTAAAATGGAATATTAATTACTTTTACGCCTCATTTATTTGCACTAATTAAAATTATTTAAAGATTAAATTAATAAAATATGTTAAAAAGATTAGCTGTTTTTGTAACCTTATTGTTCACAGTTTCATTTGCTTACGCACAAAGTCAAGGAACAATTAAAGGTAAAATGCTGGATAAAGAAACAGGCGAGCCATTGCCGTTTGCTAACGTTGTGGTAATGAAGGGAGGGCAGCAGGTGGCCGGAGCTCAAACGGATTTCGATGGTAAGTTCACGGTTACTGGTTTAGGTGCCGGAACATACGATTTGATAGCTAAATATGTAGGTTATCAAGATATAAAATTAAATGGTGTAATCGTAAATGCAGGTCAAATTACATTCGTGCCGGATTTAAAAGCCGGTCAGGGTGTAGATTTGGATGAGTTTGTTGTGATAGAATATGAAGTTCCTTTAATTAGTAAAGATCAAACTTCATCAGGAGGTACTGTTACTAGAGAAAATATTGCGAAAATGCCTGGGCGTTCAGCAGTTTCTGTTGCTCAAACAGTGGGTGGAGTATATTCAAAAGATGATGGTTCGTCAGATTTGAATATTAGAGGTTCTAGAAGCTCAGGGACGGATACATATATAGATGGTATTAAGGTTAGAGGTTCTCAAAACTTACCAAACTCTGCTATTGAGCAGGTTTCCGTAATCACGGGAGGATTACCTGCTCAATTTGGTGATGTTACTGGTGGGGTTGTAAATATTACAACTAGAGGGGCTTCTTCTGAATGGTTTGGAGGAATTGAGTATCTAACATCAGGTTTCAAAAATGGAGAAGACGGGATTATCGGATTAGACGATCACGGATTTAATTTGTTAGGGTTCAGTTTATCAGGACCAATAATGTTTAATAAAGACTCTGCTGGAAATAAAAAAGATGCAAAATTAGGTTTCTTCTTGTCGGGAGAATTAAAGTATGATGTAGATCCAAACCCAAATGCAGCAATTAACTATAAAGTAAAGGATGATGTTTTAGCTGATTTAAATGAAACTCCATATTCTTTTGGAACAGGTGATGTTACAGGTGGAGCTGTTAATAATGGACAATATGTAAGAGAAGAAGATTTGGAAGAAATTCCATTCAGATTAAACACTTCAAGAAAAGGATTAAACTTAGCAGGGAAAATTGATTATACAGTTTCGCCAACTATTAATTTAACGTTTGGAGGTTCTTTTGATTACAATGATAGAAATCTATTTAATAGAAACAATGCTTTGTTTAATTCACAAAATAATTTGCAAGCAGTGGATAATTCTTGGAGAGTTTATGCAAGATATACCCAGCGCTTTAAAAATAGTGAAGACCAAGATAATCCGTCTGTAATTAAAGATGCTTACATTAGTTTCCAAGCAGATTATTCTGTTGTTAACCAGACCATTCAAGATGAGAATCATAAAGATAACTTTAGCCATTATGGATACGTAGGGAAATTCACTTCTACAAGAGTTAATATGTTTGATCAATTTCCTAGTACTGTAGAAATTGTAGATGCTAATGGTAATGTGGTTGACACAATAACTGGTATGATGTCAAATCCAAACACAGTTAGTTATACCTACGAGCCAGGAGAGGTAAATCCTATTTTAGCAAATTATACACAAGCGTATTACGATGCTTTTGGAAGCAACCCTGAATTAATAAAAGATAGAGAAACAGTACAAGGTGGAGGAGCATTGTTAAATGGGGATTTTCCTTTGAGTGTATATGGAATGTATAGTGCAATGGGAACACCTGGTAATACTTATCAGTTATTAAATCAAACTCAAATGAGGTTTACTGGTACGGGGAATGCATCTATTGGAGATCATGCCTTACAAATAGGGTTTGAGTATGAGCAAAGAGACGAAAGAGCTTACACCTTAAATCCTTATACTTTATGGGTTTTAGGAAGACAGTTGGTTAACAGACAAATTGAGCAAAGAGATTTTACTCAAGGGACATTTACTGAATACCCTTTAGCTGGAGGTGGGGGTTATTCTCAATTTTTGTTTCAACAAGCATATAACCCAGATGTTCACAGTCAATTCGATAAGAATTTAAGAGCATCTTTAGGAATGT
>DATGOR010000066.1:0-4248 GCA_035305805.1 Vicingaceae bacterium
GGCATTAATGTTAGGATAAATTTTTACATTAGAAAAGTTGGCAACAGATTCGACTTCATTAGCTCTCTTGCCTAACAGGATAAGCTCATCTTGATTTTTCCTCAACACATTTTCTGTAATATTTTTTACATAAGAGTTTACATCATCTTTTTCAGGATATACTGTAAAATAAGAAACAAAATGAATATTGGGATGAAGGTTTAACAAATCAGTTAAGTTTTCTGCGGGAACACTTTGTCCTAAATAAATGGAAGAATACCCATGAAGCAAAAACTCTAAATGTAAATACAATAGTCCTAACTCATGTATTTCGTTAAGGGGTAAAAAAAGCACAAACAACTTATCTTTTTTATCAGCTTCTTGCAATTGTAGGTTTTCAATGTGTAAGTGGATTTTTTGTTTGATAAGGTTAGAAACAAAATGCTCATGTGCAGGAGTAATGGTTTTGGATTGCCACAACAAACCAATTTCGTCTAGTAATTGTATAAATATAGTCAGAAAAATTTCTCTAAACGATTTTTGCACCAACAACTGATTATAAGTGGCATTAAATAACTTGTAATCAAAATTTAGCATGGCCAATTTAAAAGAATTGATAGTATAATTGTCCACTCCTTTTTTGGTGATTAACTCACGAACTGCCACAGGAATTTTATCTTCCGGCAGCTTAGCAATTTTTGAAATTTTATACCCATTATTGTTTAACAAAGAAACGTTTAGCAATTTTTGAAGTGCGTCTAATGAATAGAAACGTATATTGGTATCTGTTCTATCCGGAGACAGTAATCCATAGCGTTTTTCCCAAATTCTAATAGTATGAGCTTTAATTCCTGAAAGATTTTCTAAATCTTTAATGCTGAATTTTTCTTTAACTGTGTTCAATTTTATTTTGTTTTTATTGAACAAAATTAGAAATAATTTTTAATTGAAGTTATTTAAAGTCTATATATAATAATGAAAATGAATTATTTTTTTACAATACGAGGCATTATTGAGAAGCATAGCCTAAGCTATGGTTAGAGAAAATAACGAGGTAGTGTAAAAAAAGAAACATTTTTTAATTTATAAAGGGGGCTTTAAACAACTTCATTATACAGAAAGAAATTAAAAATACACATTGTAAAATAAAAATCTTTTTTATAAAACAATCTGTACCAACAAAAAGTAATCTAAACTTCCCATTCTTTGCCTGTTCTATAAACAGTACCTTTAAAAGCTCCCACCAATACCCCGTTTTGGTTGGTTACCGGAATGTTGTAAATACCTATTTTGTTAGATAAATTCACCTCTGTAGCTTCAGCAAATAAAGTGTCACCAATATTTACCGGATGAGGATAAGAAATGGAGCACTCTAGTGCTACACTTAATCTACCATGAGCATTGGCTGCAAAAGCCAATGCACTATCAGCAAGGGAAAAAGTTACACCACCGTGAATTATACCAAAGCCATTACACATTTCTGCTCTTACAGTCATTTTTAATTTACAATGGCCTTCTTTTGATTCAATGACTTCGATGCCCAACCATTGGCTAAATGCATCAGTTTCCATCATTTTGTTTACTATTTGATGTTGTTTCATAGCAGTAATTTGGAAGTTATTTTACAAAGCTATAAAATATTTCTATACCCTATTTGGTAAATTTTACACCTCACTTTTAATGGCCGCCTTACAAGTTTGGATGCGTTGAGAAGAATTTCCGCTGACAATGGTAAAAGGTAGCTGATATTCCAACAGTAGGTGGAGGTGCATTTCATATAGTTTTTTTCTTTCCTCCGGGTTGGGATGTTCTCTTAAGGGGTCGTGATGCCATGGTATATCAATATCACATAAAAAGTAGTGCTTCTTTGATGAGTGGATAATTGCCCTATCTATCCAAGGCAATGATTCATTGTATTTCTCTTTGAGCCAGATTTTGAAAGTAATCAAATCTGTATCTAAAAAAAGATATCTTATATTGCGTTTTATAGCTGCTTGTTCAAGTTTTAATTGCGTTTCAGCCATCTTAATCACATCGTCTAACGTATAATCTCTGTTAAGTTTTTCTAAATACTCTCGAGCATATTCCTTTACCAGCGGAGCATCTAAAGATTGAGCAATATGGTTTGCTAAAGTTGTTTTTCCTGTAGATTCGGGGCCTGTGAATACAAATGTCATGTTAAAAATTTATACTATTCCCTCATTGATTAAATCGTGTAAATGAATGACTCCCAAATAATTACCATTTTCAGTTACCAAAAACTGAGTAATGGAATTTTCTCGCATCAAGTTAAGTGCTTTAATAGCGTATTCATTGGGTTGTATGGTTTTTGGTGAAGCAGTCATTATATCTTTTGCTTTTAGCTGACTAAAATCGTTTGTTTTTTGAAGCATTCTTCTTAAATCTCCATCGGTAATAATGCCTACTAATTGTGTATTTTCTATTACTGCTGTTACGCCAAGCCTTTTAGATGAAATTTCAATAATTACATCATTTATAGAGGCATTTGATTGGACTTCGGGTTTCTGGTTATTGATGTAAATATCGCCTACTTTTAGGTATAATTTTTTACCTAATGCTCCTCCGGGATGAAATTTAGCAAAATCTTTATCAGTAAATCCTCTTTGTTTTAACAAACACACAGCCAACGCATCTCCCATTGCCAATTGAGCGGTAGTACTTGATGTTGGTGCTAAATTATTCGGACAAGCTTCCTTTTCCACATAAGTATTAAGCACATAAGTAGCATGCTTTCCTAAATAAGAATCCGGATTACCCGTAATGGCAATTACCGGATTTTTAAACGCTTTTAATAGTTGTACCAACACTTTTATTTCGGGAGTATCACCACTTTTAGAAATGCAAATCACCACATCGTCAGGCTGCACATTTCCTAAGTCTCCATGAGTAGCATCGGCAGCATGCATAAAAATAGAAGGTGTTCCGGTAGAATTTAATGTAGCTACAATTTTTTGAGCAATATTGGCACTTTTGCCAATGCCGCTTACCACCACCCTTCCTCCGCTGTTTAGTATGATTTCAACGGCAGATGAGAAGTTTTTATCGATGAGTGAAATTAACCCCCTCAAAGCTTCCATTTCTATACTGATAGCTTCTTTTCCATTTTCAATAATTTGTTCAGACAGATGAGACATGAGTTAAAATTTATTAGAAATTTTGTGTTAAAATTTTGACTTTTATTAAAAAAATAGTCGTATTTTTAAAGTATCAAATAAAAACACCTTGTTATTTAAACAAAACCACTTCAGAAATACTGTTTCTGAATAACTTTAATTATTGACAATATTAGAAATAATTTTTTAGAGAAGAATTTAAAAACTTAATAAATATACTACGAATGCAAACTGTTGAAGCACCGCTAACCGATTATTTAAAAAAATTTTTTGGATTTAATACCTTCAAAGGAGAACAAGAAGAAATTGTTCAGAATGTATTGGATGGAAACGACACTTTTGTTATCATGCCCACCGGTGGTGGAAAATCGCTTTGTTACCAATTACCTGCCTTAATGTCTGAAGGCACTGCTATTATTGTTTCTCCGCTTATTGCGTTAATGAAAAACCAAGTAGATGCCATTAGAGGGTTTTCTAATAAAGAGGGGATAGCTCATTTTTACAACTCAACACTAAATAAAACGGAAGCTAAACAAGTAAAAAAAGATGTGCAAGATGGCATTACTAAATTACTTTATGTAGCACCTGAATCATTAACCAAAGAAGAAAATGTTGAATTTCTAAAAAGCTTTAAAATCTCGTTTTTTGCTATTGATGAAGCCCATTGTATTTCTGAATGGGGACACGATTTCCGCCCGGAATATAGAAGGTTACGATCAATTATTGAAGCAATAGACCGAGTGCCAATTATTGCTCTTACTGCTACTGCTACACCAAAAGTACAAGAAGACATCCAAAAAAACCTTGGCATGACCGAAGCTAAAGTATTTAAAGCTTCTTTTAACCGAGATAATTTATATTATGAAATACGCCCGAAAAAAGACGTAAAAAAAGAAATAATTCGTTTTGTTCGTCAACACCAAGGAAAGTCGGGAATCATTTATTGTTTGAGCAGGAAAAAAGTGGAGGAAATTGCCGAACTACTTCAAGTAAACGGAGTTAAAGCACTCCCCTACCATGCCGGCTTAGATTCACAATCAAGAGTAAAACATCAAGATATGTTTTTGATGGAAGATGTGGATGTAATTGTAGCTACCATAGCTTTTGGTATGGGAATAGACAAACCGGATGTACG
>DATGOR010000067.1:0-13652 GCA_035305805.1 Vicingaceae bacterium
TTTCGTTAAGATGTTTATTACAGAAGGCGGGAATTTTTATGATGAAATGACGGTGGTTTTAGAGGCATTAGCAGGATTCTCTTTAGGAGCTGAATCTATTGCATTATTTGCTAGAGTTGGTGGTGGTATTTATACTAAAGCCGCTGATGTTGGTGCAGATTTAGTTGGTAAAGTAGAAGCAGGAATTCCTGAGGATGACCCAAGAAATCCGGCTACTATTGCAGATAATGTTGGAGACAATGTTGGTGATGTTGCGGGTATGGGGGCAGATTTGTTTGGCTCTTATGTTGCTACTGTATTAGCTTCTATGGTATTGGGTAACTACATTATTAAAGATATGGCAGATGCAGGAGTAGTTTTAGATACTTTTGGAGGCATGGGACCGATTTTATTGCCAATTATGATAGCCGGTGTAGGTATAGTTGCTTCAATTTTAGGTACATTTTTGGTGAAAGTAAAAGATAATAATGCAAAAGAAGCTCAAGTTCAAAAGGCATTAGATTTAGGAAATATTGTTTCTATATTAATTACTGCTGTTGCAGGTTGGTTTTTAATAGATTGGATGTTACCGGAAACAATTACCGGAATGAAGTTTTTTGGGGAAGAACCTAAAAATATTTTAAGCAGACACGTATTTTATGCAACGTTGGTTGGATTAGGAGTTGGGTATTTAATTTCTATGTTTACTGCCTATTACACTTCATTGGGTAAGAAACCGGTATTAGATATTGTACAAAATTCATCAACAGGTGCAGCTACTAATATTATTGCCGGATTATCAGTAGGTATGGTATCTACCTTCTCATCGGTAATTTTATTTGCTGTTGCTATTTGGGGGTCTTACGAACTAGCTGGTTTTTATGGGGTTGCTATTGCCGCTTCAGCTATGATGGCGACAACAGCTATGCAATTGGCTATTGATGCATTTGGTCCTATTGCTGATAACGCTGGTGGAGTAGCAGAAATGAGCGAATTACCTGAAGAAGTAAGAGGTAGAACAGATGTTTTAGATTCTGTAGGAAATACTACAGCTGCTGTTGGAAAAGGGTTTGCTATTGCTTCTGCTGCATTAACAGCGTTGGCTCTATTTGCTGCTTATGTTACTTTTACAGGTATTGACGGAATTAATATTTTTAAAGCAGATGTATTAGCAGCCTTATTCGTAGGAGGTATGATTCCTGTTGTTTTCTCTGCATTAGCCATGAAATCTGTTGGAAAAGCAGCCATGGATATGGTGATGGAAGTTAGACGTCAGTTTAAAGAAATTCCTGGAATTTTGGAAGGAACAGGAAAACCTGAATATGGTAAATGTGTTGAAATTTCTACAAAAGCAGCATTAAGAGAAATGATGTTGCCCGGAGCTTTAACGATTGTAACGCCAATTATTATTGGTTTTGTAATGGGGGCAGAAGCTTTAGGAGCTTATATGGCAGGAGTAGCAGTGTCAGGTGTCTTATGGGCAATTTTCCAAAACAATGCCGGTGGAGCATGGGATAATGCAAAAAAATCTTTTGAAGCTGGTGTGATGATAAACGGAGAAATGACTTATAAAGGTTCTGATGCTCACAAAGCAGCTGTAACAGGTGATACGGTTGGGGATCCTTTTAAAGACACATCAGGTCCATCCATGAACATTTTAATTAAATTAACTTGTTTAGTAGGATTGGTAATTGCTCCGATTTTAGGAGATCACTCTGCTGCTCATACACAAGAAGTGGTTATAGATGCAGAAAAAACAACAGAAGTAGTTATAACAGACCAAGTTTCTAAAGATATTTCAGAATTAAACGGTGAATGGGTGTTAGATGAAGCTCACTCATACGTTGATTTTTCAATTAGACATTTGCTTGCTACGTCTAAAGGTAGTTTCCAAAAAGTGTATGGAAATGTAAATTTTGATGGAGAAAACACTTCAATAGAAGTAATAATGGATGTGAACTCAATTTACACAGGGAATGAAAAAAGAGATAACCACCTTAGAAGCGATGAGTTTTTTGATGTAGCAAAATACCCGCAAATTAAATTTGTTTCTAACAAAGTGGAAAAAACAGAGAATGGCTATATGGCTCACGGGCAATTAACCATGAGAGATGTAACAAAAGATGTAGTTTTTAATTTTGTTTATTTAGGTAAACAAGATACTCCATGGGGATTCCCTTCAGCAGCATTTAACGGAACACTTAAAGTGAACAAAAATGAGTTTGGATTAACTTACGGAGGAAGTATGTTGGGAGAAGAAGTAACAGTAGATTTTTCATTTGAATTAAATCCAAAGCAAGAAGAAGTGGTGGAAGAAAATAATCAAGAAACTGCTGAGTAAAATCACATTGAAATACAATGCAAACACTATGAAATAGAGTTTGTAAACAAATAAAAAAAATACGGCATAAGGCATATGCCGTATTTTTTTTATATATCTAACAAAACTATTGTTTAGTATTTAATATTTTTTATTTTTGTCGAAAATTAAACTTATTGATAAACTAAAAATTAAACAATGAAAAAAATTACTATTTATTTAGGAATGGCATTGGCAGCCATCACACTTACAAGTGATGTTTCTGCTCAGTTATCTGACCGTATTAATAACCCAAGTGTTTTCACTACAGGTACAAGACCTGTTGCAGGAAATTTCGCTTTTTACATGGGAATGGATATGCAGCAATTAGGTGCACTATTGGATGATGAAGAAGATGTGGATGTGAGAACTGTTATTCCTTTGATTAATGCAAGATATTATTACAAAGATGATTTGGTTTTAAGAGCCGGTTTTACCATGTGGAAAAGCAAAAGAAGCTTAGAGGGTGAAATTGATACTACTTCAGCATCAGCTTCAAACCCATTCTCATTAGCCGGACAAGGTGTTGGTTCATTTTATGAGCACAAAGAAATTGATGCTTACGGATTGTTTCATGTAGGTATCGAAAAACACTTTAAATCTTCTAATATGTTAGATGGTTACATCGGAGCAAGCTTACCTTTCGGTTACTCAAGAGGTTCTGAATATACCACTATGGGAGCAGACTTTACAACTGACTACGAAAAAGTAACAGCTAGTAGATTTGGATTGGTTTACGGTATCGAAATGTTCTTTGGTTTTAATGCATTTATTGCTGATTTACCATTATCTATTGGTGCTGAGTTCGGAATTAGAGGTTTAGGCATAACTAGTAATCAATACAACTACGATGTAGAAGGTTCTGTTGGTGGTGTAGCTTACTCTGGTGAATTTAGCACTAACAACATCGATGACTTTGAAAATCAAGTGGAACAAACAAGAGCTGATGGTTTAAGATTTTCATCTTTAAAAACTAGCGAGTTTGACACTCAAGGAATGTTGAGATTTACAATTAGTTACTATTTTAAATAAGATAAGACATGACAAAAAATATAAAAATATTTCTATCTGTTGCAGTGGTAACATTATTGTTATCTTCATGTGCTGTAAACACGACTAGAAACATGAGACAAGGTAGTCTAATGCCTGATGTAGTAAGATTAGACTTATCGTTAGATGATTTTGAAATGATTGGTGAAACTGAAGTAGATGTGGAATACCACAGGTATTTAGGGTTAATTACCTACGTTAATAAAGTAAACGGTCAGAATGTATCTAACAATCAAAACTTTGTAAACTTACAAGGACAAAGAAATGTAAGATTGGACGGAAGAAGACAATTGAGAAGAGCTATGTACAAAGCTTACAAAGAATTTCCAAATGCAGATTTTCTTATTCCTACTATGAGTACTGAAGAAGTACAACAAATGTTTTTAGGAAGAAAAATTAAGGTTACTGCTAAAGTAAAAGCTTACAAAATAAGAAAATAATAATTTAATTTCTAATTTTAAAAAGTACCTTTGAAAAAAGGTACTTTTTTTTTACATTTACACTTTATTTATAGTTACTTATGAAACGATTTAACTTAGCTTTTTTTATATTCATCTCCTTAATAATTACTACCTATTCTTGTAGTAAAGATGAAGATAGTTCCGGCATTTCAGTTACACCCGGTGAAAATTATTTGATTAGAGATACCGGTAATGTGGTTAACTTCACTGTAAAAATTAATTCAAAAAACGATTTGTCAAAATACAGAATTACTGAAACAATTAATAATTCTACCACCACTATTAAAGAATTGAATATTAGTGGAAAAAATTACATCGATTGGTTTGACTATAAAGTACCCAATGTGTTTAATACCTACGGACGTCATGAAATAAAGTTGATATTTTCAGCCTTTGATGCAAAAGGAGCCATCATGAGTAGAGCTAAATTAATATATGTGGACATTAATGACCGCACACTTACTGAATATTCCGGGAATACCATGCATTCAGCATTATCAAACCAACATAATGCTTATGATTTAATTACCAGAACACAAAAGTACAATACAGACTCCACCGCACATATTTTTGATTACACTTTACCCAACACGGGAGATAGTTTAGGAAAAACTTGGATTTCACCTTCAGGGGTTAAATTTGTAAAGTTAAATGGTTTTGATTATGCTAATGCTACAGAAGGAACGGTTACCAACGCTTACAACTCAAGTATTAAAAATGACACTCTAAGAAATTTACAACCCGAAGATATTATTATTACTAAAGTAGGAACTACCTATATGGCATTAAAAATGGTGTATGTAATTGACGATACCGGAAATGCCAACGATATATATATGTTCAGTATTAAAAAATAAAACCCTTTATACCATGAAAACCTTAAAATATTTAGTTTTTATTGCACTCTTTTCTTTTTTCAATTCAGCTTTTTCACAAGATTTAATTGAAATAATTTCTAAAAAAGAGTTTGTCGCCAATGCCAACAATCATATTGCATCAGCTATTCTTACATCAGATGGACATCACTTAGTAACCGGCTATACGCAAGTAAACAGTAAAGGAGGAAAAGATATATGGGTAGCTAAATTAAATATCAAAGGAGATGTACTATGGGAATATACTTTTGGTGATATTAATAACGATGAAGGAACTGCTGTAATCGAATCGCAAGATGGAGAATACGCAGTGGTTGGACACTCCATCAATTCTACATCGGGTTACACCGAAGGGTGGTTTTTAAAATTAGACATCAATGGTAAGTTAAAAAGCAAATCTGCATTTACTTTATCACCGTATGAAAAATTATTTGACATTGCAAATTTTGATAAAAAAAGCTTTATAGTTTGTGGAGTTAGAAAAGAAGCGGGCGATGACGATATTAATTTTTCAGTATTAAGAATTAATAGTAAAGGTGTAAAACTTTGGCAACAAGAGTTGGGAACAAAGTATTTTACAGACCAAGCTCATTCAGTTATTGTAAATGAACAACAAGAAATTTTAATTGCAGGTTATACTACTAACGAAGATAAAATGCAGCAAGTTTACTTAGTAAAGTTAGATGCTTACGGAAAAGTATTATTTGATGAAAAATTAGGCGAAAAAGCAGAACATAACAACATTTTAGCACTTACAGAAACGCCTGATAAAAAAGTGTTAATGGCAGGATATACTTCGGTAGAAACCAATGGCGCTGAAGATATGTTGGTAATGATTTACGACAAGTTACGAAAAACCATCATCAAAAAATCTTTTGGTAAACATGGCTCAGATAAGTTGAACGATATTGTAGTATATAAAGGCGGTTATTTAGCTGTTGGTTCTTCTTCTTCCATAAAAGGAGAAAATGAGAAGTTGTACATGGTTAAACTCGATAAAGAGTTGAATATTGAATGGGAAAGAGCTTTTTTAGAACATGAAAAATCATTGGGTGCTGCCATTATTGTTAATCATGATGGCTTCAGTATTGTAGGCTCTTACGAAAAAGATAAAGTTCAAAACGCCTTGCTTATAAATTATAAAGACAATTCATCCGAACTTATAGCAAGTTACATAGAAAAGAATAAATCTTCCGAAAAATCGGAAGAAGAGTTGAAAAAAGAAGCGATTGGCAAACATGCAACTACTGAGGGAATTTCCTTATTTGCCAATGTAGTGGAAGAAGAATTTGAAGACGTTACTTACAGAGGGAGTGGAGATCCTCTAAAAGGACTTAATGTTTCAAAATCGTTAGAAGATTTAAAAGTTGGAAATTACTATGCTTTAATTATTGGGATTGATAAGTACAGCGGTTCTTGGGCTCCCTTAAAAAATGCTGTTAATGATGCAAAAACTATTGAAACTACATTGAAAGCAAAGTATAAGTTTCATCAGTTTAAAACGCTCTACAATGAACAAGCCACCAGAGAAAACATCATTAAAGCCATGGAATGGCTAGTAACTAACGTAAAACCTGAGGATAATGTTTTTATTTATTATTCCGGACACGGAGAATTTAAAAAAGAATTAAATAAAGGCTATTGGGTGCCATTTGGAGCTACTACCATGTCCACTTCCAATTATATTTCTAATAGTGATATTCAAACCTTTATTAAAGGAATACAATCTCAACATACATTGTTAGTTGCAGATGCTTGTTTTAGTGGTGATATTTTTAGAGGTAACACCATGTCAGTTCCGTTTGAAAACTCTCCAAAATATTACAAAAAAGTTCACAGTTTAAAATCTCGTCAAGCAATGACTTCGGGTGGTGTAGAGCCTGTAATGGATGGTGGAAAAGACGGCCACTCCGTATTCGCCTATTACTTATTGAAGGCTCTTAAAGAAAACAGTTCAGAAATGATTGATGCCAGCCAGATTTTTGAGAAACTAAAAATCCCTGTTTACAACAACTCGGATCAATCACCGGATTTTAAGCCTATAAGTAAATCTGGTGACGAAGGCGGACAATTTATTTTCATGAAAAAATAATAATACATAAGCTCAACATTAAAAAAATCAATTAAAAACTACTGATAAACTATTGTTAATGAGAAATGTTTTAATTGTTGTATTTCTATTTTTTGTAGCACTAACTACTCATGCTCAAAAAAATAATTTTAACAGATACACCATAAAAAACGGACTTCCGCAAAATACCGTTTATAAAATATTTCAGGATTCTAAAGGTTATATTTGGTTTTGTACTGATGGAGGAGGAGTCTCTAAATTTGATGGAAATAAACATCGTTACTTTGATAAATCGAAAGGCTTAGCGGGAAACATTGTAAGGGATATGATTGAAGATCATATGGGAAATTTGTGGTTTGCTACAGACGAAGGAGTAAGTGTTTTTGATGGAGTAAGTTTTAACAATATAGGATTAGAACAAGGATTAAATTCAGAAATTATCATATCCATTTTTCAAGATGCAAAACAGCGTATTTGGGCAGGAACTTCCGGTGGTGGCATTAGCTTAATAGAAAAAAGAGACACTCTAACAGTAAAAAGTTTTACCGAAGAAGATGGATTAGCAAGTAACTCCGTTTTTTCAATATTGGAAGATAATTTTAATAGAATTTGGCTAGCATATATTGGTGGAAGTCCTCAAATGATATCCTACCATTCAGGAAAACTAAAAGTGGAAGAAGTAAAATCTTCATTTAATTATAATGTTTCAGCAGTTTATTGTGGCATAAAAGATAGCGAAGGAAATATTTGGTACGGTTCAATTAAACATGGAGTTTATAAATATGAAAATATCAGCTTAAAATCGAACCCCTCCATTACCAACTTTAACATTCCAAACGGACTAAAAGATAATTACATTCTTTCCCTAACCGAAAGGAATGATAAAATATGGATTGGAACCAATGATGGCGGATTGCATTACCTTAATAAGAACGGTAAAATTAAAAGATTTACTACAGCTGACGGATTGCCCAACAACCAAATTCTTAGTTTGCTTAATGATAGAGAAAATAACCTTTGGGCAAGCTGCATGGGCGAAGGAGTAGTAAAGCTTAATGGATTTAATTTTTCCCACTTTTCAGTTAAAGATGGATTAAACAGTCAACAAATATCAGCCATTAAATTAAATCCTGTTGATAGTACTTTATGGATAAGTAATTTCGAAAAAGGCATTCAAATAATTGAAATAGTGGATGACAACATTGTTCAAAAAAGAACAGTATTAGAAAATCATCCATTTTTTAATAATGTAAGAACTTTTGATTTTGATGCGTATAACAATGTTTGGGTAGG
This sequence comes from Vicingaceae bacterium, assembly GCA_035305805.1. Taxonomy (GTDB): domain Bacteria; phylum Bacteroidota; class Bacteroidia; order Flavobacteriales_E; family Vicingaceae; genus BRH-c54. The sequence goes on from DATGOR010000067.1 coordinate 8,089, forward strand.
AACTCCTAACGGAATGGTAGTTTTAAAAGATGAAGAAATTTATGCGAGTGTTTCAGCAGATGATGAATTAGTGCATGACAAAGTGAATTCCATTTTGTGTGCTTCAAACGGTATGGTTTGGATAGGCACAAGTGGGGGGCTTTCTTTTTATAATGGAGAAATGTTTGGTGTTTTTACTGAAGACGAAGGATTGATCCACAACGAAGTTCAAACTATTATAGAAACTAAAGATGGAACTGTATGGATAGGAACCTTAGGAGGATTAGCTTCCTACAAAGATAATTCCATGACAACTTATGACGAGGAAGAAGGATTGACGAATCTAAAAATTCATTCTTTAAGAGAAACAGCTAATGGAAATTTATTAATAGGAACTTTTGGAGGTGGCGTTTTCTTGTTAGATAAAGACCAACCCAAAAAGATAAGACATTTACTATTTGATGAACAATTAAGTTCAAATAATATTTATGGGTTGGCTTTTATAGAAGATAATACATTGATTGTTGCAACAGATAAGGGATTTGACAAAATTACATTGAATAATGACACAACAATAGTTCATGCTGAACGATATACAGAGAATAATGGATTTTTATCTATCGAAAATAACCTGAATACTTTGTTTGTAAATAAATATAAAAACGAAGTACTATTTGGAACCGTTAATGGATTAACACGCTTTCAACCAAATAATGAGTCTTCAGAAGATGTACTTCCATCCATATTATTAGAAGACATTAGACTATTTAACCAGCAAGTAAATTGGAGCGACTATGCTACTATCGATAATAACCGATTACCTATTAATCTTGAATTACCCCATCACCAGAATTTTTTGTCCTTTCACTTTACCACCATCCACTTTACCAATCCCAATAACATTAGCTATAAGTACAAATTAGAAGGACTAAATAACGAATGGTACATAGCGGGGGGTAATGAAATTGTTTTTCAAGGGTTAGAACCCAACAACTATAAGTTAATTGTACAATCTATCACAGAAAATGGAAAAACAGGAGCACCTTATGAATTTAGTTTTGTGATAGCCCCCCCTTTTTACAAAACATGGTGGTTTATTACAAGTTGCATTATTGCTTTGTTCTTAACAATTCTGCTTTATGTAAGATTAAGAGTAAACAAACTTAAAAAAGACAAATTGTTATTAGAGCAAACAGTGAAAGAAAGAACCAAAGAAATTGTTAAGCAAAAAGATATTATTGAAGAAAAAAATAAAGAAATAACAGATAGTATCACTTATTCCCAAAGGATTCAGAATGCCATTTTACCGGAAAATGAACGATTAAATGACTACTTTGACAACTATTTTGTCTTGTTTAACCCAAAAGATATAGTAAGTGGAGATTTCTATTGGGCAAACAAAAAAAATGATAAAATATATTTTGTAGCAGCAGACTGTACAGGGCATGGTGTGCCTGGAGCAATTATGAGTGTTGTTGGACATACCGCATTAGAAACAGCACTAAAAGATAAAAATGAATTTCCGGCAGGACAATTTTTAGATGAAGTTACAGATAACCTCATTCACACCATCGCACAATCTTCCAAACAAGTAATAAAAGACGGAATGGATTTAGGACTTTGCATACTTGATACTAATAACAATCAGTTACAATATGCAGGAGCTAATAATCCTATATATATTGTAAGAGAAAAAGACAAAGGAATGGACGAGAAACTAAATAATAGTTTATTAAGTTTAGAAACAGCTACTCATTATTTATTTGAAATTAAAGCCGACAAACAACCTATAGGTTATCACGAGCATAGGAATAATTTCACAACACATTATATCCAACTTAAAAAAAATGATACAATATACTTATTTAGTGATGGGTTTGCAGACCAGTTTGGTGGCGAGAACGGTAAAAAATATAAATATAAACCGTTCAAGCAATTATTATTAAACATACAGGATAAACCCATGAATGAGCAACAGGAAATATTAGACAAAGCATTATTTAATTGGATGCATCCAAATACTGAAACACATCACGAACAAATAGACGATGTATTGATTTTTGGAGTTAAAAGCAACTAAACAAAGGGTTGTTTACTATTTTTGGTTTAAAAATAAAATGTTAAAAAAGCGTTATTTTTTTTTAATGAGTTTTAATTTCAATTGGTATTTATACATTTGTCCTTGATTATTAATGTACTATATAGATATGAACAGCGTGTTGATAATTATTAACAATTGTTAATAAAAATAAAAAAAACTTGTGTAGATTAAAAAAAATGTTGTAAGTTTGCCCAAGTTTTAAAAAAGTAAATTATTTAGAAATTAAATTAAAGTTTAACTAAAAACAATTAAAATGAAAAGAAAAGTATTATTTGTAGCTTCTTTATTTTTAGCTACCGCAACTTTCGCTCAAGATGGTTTAACATCTAAAAAAGGTGAAGCTTATTTACCAGAAGCTGGAGATTGGTCAATCGGTATTGATGCAAATCCAATTTTAAACTATGCTGGGAACTTATTCAGTGGTTCTACTGCTACTAACACTATTGGTGCAGGTGCTACTTGGCATGCTCCTAACATGGCTATCTATGGTAAAATGTTTAAAGATGAAACTACTGCTTACAGAGGTATGTTAAGAATTGGTTTCGGAAGTACAACAACAACTAACATTTTCGATACTTCATCAACTACAACTCCAGTTGAGTTAACTGATGAAATGAAAACTTCTTACAACAGCATCGTATTAGGTGGTGGTATTGAAAAAAGAAGAGGTAACACTAGAATTCAAGGTGTTTACGGTGGTATGATTATGATTGGTTTCGGTGGTTCATCAACTACTTATGACTATGGTCATACTTTTAGTGATGCTACTGGTGGTGCTACTTGGACTGATTTCTCATCTATGACTACAGTTTCAGGTAACGGACCAAGAACAACTGAAATGAAAAATGGTTCTACTTTTATGTTAGGATTACAAGGTTTTATCGGTGTTGAGTGGTTCTTTGCTCCAAAAGTATCTTTAGGTGCTGAATATACTTGGGGATTAGCTATGAACTCTACAGGAGAAGGTGAAGTAACTTCTGAAAGATGGGGATTAGCTACTTCAACAGCTACTGAGAACTCTTTAATCACTACTACAAACAAAACTGGAAAACAAAGTTCATTTGGTTTAGACACTGGTATCTCTGGTGCTAACATTTCTTTAAACTTCCACTTCTAAGAAGTAGTTAATAAGATTAATAAAAAAACCCCTTGATTTTTCAAGGGGTTTTTTTTATGTTCTTAATATTGGTAAGTTCTTATAAGAATTATAAAGATTTTACTGAAGTTGTTTAAAGTTCATGTATAATAATGAAAATGAATTATTTTTTTACAATATGAGGCATTTTTGAGAAGCATAGCCATAGCTATGGTTGGAGAAAATAACGATGTAGTGTGAAAAAAGAAACATTTTTTAATTTATAGAGGGGACTTTAAACAACTTCACTAAGAATAAAGTAATTTAGCCTTATTAATTTAAAACATAAAAAATGAGTCTATTAGTTATAGGTACAGTAGCTTTTGATGCTATTGAAACTCCTTTCGGTAAAACGGATAAAATTGTAGGTGGTGCAGCCACTTTCATCAGCTTATCTGCTTCTAATTTTGTAAAAAAAACTAACATTGTTTCCGTAGTTGGTGGTGATTTTCCTAAAGAAGCAATGGAAATGTTAGAAAAACATAACGTTGATTTAGAGGGTTTGGAAATTAGAGAAAATGAAAAAACATTTTTTTGGTCAGGAAAATATCATAACGATATGAATACAAGAGATACATTAGCTACAGAGTTAAATGTATTAGAAACTTTTGACCCAAAAATTCCGGCAAACTACCAAGATTGTGATTATTTAATGTTGGGAAATTTAGCACCGGCTATTCAGAAAAAAGTAATTAACGGCTTGCATAAGCGTCCTAAATTAATTGTAATGGACACCATGAATTTTTGGATGGATATTGCTTTAGATGAGCTGAAAAGTACCATATCTATGGTAGATGTATTGTCTATTAACGATGAAGAAGCACGTCAGTTATCCGGTGAATATTCTTTGGTAAAAGCTGCTCAAAAAATTTTAGCTTTAGGACCTCAATACTTAATTATTAAAAAAGGAGAACATGGTGCTTTATTATTCGACAGAGAATCAGTGTTTTTTGCTCCGGCTTTACCATTAGAAGATGTTTTTGACCCAACAGGGGCAGGAGATACTTTTGCAGGAGGTTTTATTGGATATCTAGCCGAAACCGGAGATATATCTTTTAATAACATGAAGAGAGCTGTAATATACGGTTCTGCAATGGCTTCTTTTTGTGTAGAAAAATTTGGAACAGAAAGATTAGAATATCTTACTCCAACAGAAATTGAAGATAGAGTACATCAATTCATTAACTTAGTTCAATTTGATATTAGCTTGGTGGATGGGATGAATGTTTAAAGGTTAAAGGTCCCGAAAAAAGTTTTTGTGAAAAAACTAGTTTTTCGAGGATGCTCGTAAAAATCAAGGATTGAAAATTCTTGTTTTTACGGCATTTGAGGTTTAACATCGAACTTCAAACTTGTAACTCAATAACAACTCTCGCAATACATTTTTTTCACGCTTAAATCTTTCAGCAACTGAAAACTCATATTAGGATACCCGAAAAGTTCACAAAACCTTTTCGGGTTCATTTTTTTAGCCTTCTCCATAAATTTTAAATATTCCTCTTCAGGAACTAATTTTTTATTGTAAATGGCAGCACTTAAAAATGTAAATAAAAATTCTTCGTCAATAGTTGGTTTTTCTGCCCAAGGTTTCATCAATTCAATAGTCCAATTAAGTCGCATTTGAAAAATAAAATATTGAGCCACTTTATAAGTTTGGTCTCTGTTTAATTTCGATTGAAGTAACATTTTTTTTACTTCATTCAATGCTCTATCTCGCTGTGTGAATTGCATGGTTTCATAGTAATAATCGGCTGAAATAATATGAAAATTTAATATCAACTGACTTATCCTCCAGTTTTCAATGCCCAAATTATACAACGCTTTAATATCGCGTAATAGATATTTAGGATCCTTTATACGGTCGTAATTTTCCGTCCACAATAATAATTCTAGGGTAGCTTTGTTGTAAAGTAAATAAGGGTTAGCGGGCTCAACAATTAATTGTGTTTTAATGTCTCTTAAAAGATAGTTGTTAAGGCTATCAGGATTGGTAGTTTCTAAATAAAACCAACGTGTAGCAATGATATTATTATTTAACCCAACCGCATCTTTTACAAATGGAATTTTAGTATCGAAAATTAATGAGGGATCAATTTTATCGGATTTAATGTTTTCTATGGCAACCGATTGATAAAGTTTAGCAGCTTTATAATCTTTCTTTTTAATCGCAAGTTTATAACGTTCGGGAGTAACTTTAATTAATTCATCATCCATATATACTTTTTCAACATGAAGCACTACTTTGGCATTTCGCTGGTCGGCAAGATAAGGTTCTAAATTATAATCTAATTGATTGCCGTTAATAATTTGAAGAATTTCCTCTTTGGACAATTTTCTAAAATCACTTTC
>DATGOR010000068.1:0-5824 GCA_035305805.1 Vicingaceae bacterium
TACAAATATCTACTTTTTCTTCTTTAAAACGCAATATCCAATCTCTTATGATTTTTTCTGTTTTGATGTTATAAGCTGTTCGAGCTTTTTTAATGGTCATTCTTCCTTGCTCGATGGCCGTAACAATAGTGTGCTTTTGAAGTTTGGTATAACTCCTTCTTTTAAGGTTCTGATGGTAATGTTCTGAACCGTATTGATTCATCCAGACATTCAAAGAGCTTTTTCCTAATTTATAAATCTGTTTGGCTTCTTTTCTCGGTAGGCCAGCCTCTACTTCTTGGACGATTTTTTTAATTAATCGTTTGTCATAATGCTCTTGTTTGCTTGAACGCAATACTTAATTTTCTGATTGTTTCGGTGTTTCCATACACTTGTTTTGTGTATAGCTATTTTAGGACAAGACAAGAAACTATATCTCTATAACGCTTGGCCATTTTTAATAGATATTTCTCCAGTTAAAAAGATTTTAAATTGAAAGAAAAGGGAGAAAAAGAACTTTAAAGGAAGCCTCTCTTGTGGGGGTTCAAAAAATTTGGACTTGCATTTGTTGTGTCTTTGAGAAGTTATATTTTTCTAGATATTAGAAACATCTTTGTACTATATATACACGTCGTACTTGGAATTTGAAAAGAAACTACAACAAAAATAAATCTCAAGAGTTTTTTAATTTTAGTCAAAGATAATTTTGTATTATGATTGATGAACATAGTATTACTAAAAATATATTTTTATTAATAAGTTTGTTTTTACTAATCATAAACTATAATACTATGAAATTTAAATTACTATTATTTTTTCTATTTTTCGGCTTGTTAAAAGCTAATTCTCAGACGATACCATGTCGAGCATCTGAGGAAAATGCTAAAGTGTATCAAAACAATCCGAGTGCACTTCAGGAAAAAATGGACTTTGATGCCTTTAGTAGGGAATTCGCTAAAAAGAAAAAAAGCCAAAATCTAAAACAATCAGATGAAGCTTTTTCAGGAGAAACTTATATTATACCTGTTGTATTTCACGTTTATGGAGAGATACAAAGTGGTAAAACTGTAACTTATGAAAAAATTGTTACCCACCTTGAACATCTTAATGATGATTTCAACGGTAGAAATGAGGATTTTGCAACAGTTGAACCCTATTTTCAAGATATTAGAGGAACCATAGATGTAGCGTTTAAATTGGCTAAGATAGATCCAAATGGTGGTTGTACTAATGGGGTGGTTTTTTATCCAGCAAAAAATGGCTATGGTAATGGTGGAGGTTATGATGCCCAAATTGCTGCTGATGCTTGGGACAACGAAAAATACATGAATGTTTACATTCAAAATGATTTATATAACGATGGCACCTTAAACAATTCTGGTGTTGCTTGGTATCCTAGTACCTACATGACAGATGCTAATACGGCTCGTGTTGTTTTTAATGGTGCTTACTTGTATGATAATTCATTCAATAAAGAGTTTTCAGCCACTTTAACGCATGAATTCGGTCATTTTTTAAATTTAATACACACTTTTGAAGGCGGTTGTTCTGGTACTGATGAGGTAAGTGATACCCCTAAAGAAGATGCACAACATGCGCTATCTTGTACTCCAGGAACAAATTGCGATGGTGATAAAGTAAATATTGAAAATTATATGGGTTACAATGGGGCTCAAGGGTGTTATAAAATGTATACCCAGGGTCAAATTACCCGCATGGAAGCAGCTATGCAACATCCAGCTCGTATAACATTGTGGCAACCACAAAACCTAATAGATACAGGGGTTAATACAACAGGAGGTACCCTTGTAGCATCTGCAACATCTTTCAAAGAAGCCGTTGTTAATGATGGTTCTTTTGATACATCTTCTATAATAAGTTTAGATGGAGGGGAGCAATTTGCAATGGCCACTGGAACGATGACTCAAGGCACGCATTTTACACATACTTTTCCAGCAGGTCTTACACCTATTTTAACAGTTAGCTCAAGCAATGAGCTTTCTGTTACTATAACTGGAACTGCTACAAATCATGCTCTAGCAAATAATACCTCAGGAGATATTGCTTTTTTACCAGCAGCTTTCTCTGGTGGGACGGCTAATTTAGCTTGTACTTCTTTATATTTCAATTTTAAATACGCGGATCCTTATGGTATCTTTTTTGTGGACATGCCAGACGTTGTTATTTCTTCAGCTGCCGACTGGGAATACTTCGAAATAGCGATAGGAGACGACCCTGCTTTTGGAGGTTGGAGATTTGGACCTAATGCATTAAAAATTGAAACTTTTAGTAAAAAGTTAGTTTGTGAAACAGGAACAAGAAACATTTCCTTTTTAGCACCAAATGTAGGTGTTGATGCATCAAGTAACCTTACTAGTCCTGGGTCTTACCCTAATCAATTAGATTTGCGTACTGCAGATTACACTAGTTGGGACGGAGTAACAGGATATGTGGGATTTGATTATTTGATTGACGGAGCTACTTGTTATGGATGGTTTAAAGTTAGTGTAGATGCTAATGGTGACGGATATACTATTTCAGAATATGCTTACAATACTGAGCCGGGTAGTGTTATTTATACAGGTATGACTGATTCGGTCTCAGTAGTTTTATCGCCAAATACGTTATATGAAGCTGATACAAACGATGGTGCTGTAACAAGTACGAGTACTATTTCATTATCTACAAACAATGGCACTTTCACTAGGGATAGTGGCACTTTTACTGCAGGTACAGATTATACAATAACAGGTGTTCCTGCTGGGTTAACAGCTATTTTAACTCTTCAAAATGATTCAGAAGTCGAAGTCTCTTTTGCAGGACATGCTACCTCTCATCTTCCAGCTAATGATGCTGCTGTGGTAATAACCTTTAGAGATGCTGCCATTACTGGAGGTATTACTGTTTTAGATAATGCAGAGAAAACAATTCATTTAAAATTTGAGGCTCCTTACGGTGTTTTTTATGTGAATAATCCAGATTATACTGTTTCTCAGGCCTCAAATTGGCAATGGTTTGATTTAGCTATTGGAGATGATACAGAATATGGAGCATGGGTTTTTGATGCAACTAATTTGAAAATTGAAACTTATGGTAAAAGATTAGTTACTGAAACAGGAACTAGAAATATTTCTTTAATACCTATAGCTACAACTATAGATGCTTCTAGCAATTTTGTTGCTCCTGGTGCATACCCAAATCAATTGGATTTAAGAACATCTTCATATACAACTTGGGATGATCAAACTGCTTATGTAGGTTTCGAATATACAAGTAGAGGACGTATTTGTTATGGTTGGCTTCATGTAAAAGTTGAAGCTGGCGGCGTAGGATATACCGTGTTAGACTTTGCCTACAATACAAAGCCAAATGAACTGATTATAACAGGTACCGACCAATCAGGAAGTTCAGTTCTAGCTCCTTCTTATTTACAAGCTGTTGGTGATCTACAAAATTTAGAAGCCCAATTAACTTGGGAAAATAATGCTTTAAGCGCTACAAGCGTAATAGTTGAAAGAGCTGGCGCAGATAATGTTTTTGCAGAGATTGCTGTTTTAGCTAGTACAGAAACTACATATACTGATACCGGCTTAACACAAGAAATTATTTATCAATACAGAGTTAGAGCTTTAGAGGTTACTGAATATTCAGCATATTCAAATGTTGCTTCTGTATTACTTACTAATAATCCAGTTCCTACATTAGATGCGCCTCAACTTTATGGTACTGCATATCCTGATCAGGGCTTTTATGTGCAATGGGCATTAGTAACTGGTGCCACTCAATATGAGGTTCAATTAAAAGATGCAGCGGGAGACTGGGTAACCTACGATACCGTTGATAATCCAGGCTACTATTTATGGATACCAAAACAAGGATCTCAAAACATTTATGAGGTTAGAGTTAGAGCTAAAAACACTTCTGAAATAAGTGATTGGAGTTATGCTATAATAGACTTAGAGGATGGCGTATTTACATTATCTACAATAAATCACACGTTAGAGATCAAGTCATTTTTAATGTATCCTAACCCTGCTTCAGATGTTGTAAAGTTTAATTTTAATAATCTTGATGTAAGCAACATGACATTAACTATATACCAAATTAATGGAGCTGTAATTGATGTTGTTAAAGGTGTATCAAGATACTCAGTTAGTCACCTTGCAAAAGGTGTTTACATTGTTATGGCTACAGATGGTAATTTTGTTGCAACTAAAAAATTAATAGTAAAATAGTTTAATTTCAATTGTTCAAAATAATCAATATTGATTGTTTTAACTTAGTACTCATAGAATGAGGCTGCCTGAAAGGGCAGTCTTTTTTTTGCATTTTTTTTAGTAAATTCTTAATTTTAAAAAGGAGCGGAAAAGGTATTTTTAAGACCTATGACCAAGACCAGTTACGAACTTTAGCACCAAGTTATGATGAATTTGTTCCTGTAAATCATCCAGCAGGGATAGTAAACATGATTATTGACTAGGCAACTCAAGATTATTATTATTATTATTATTTATACCTATTAGCGCAGCCTTTATTCTTCTAGAAAAATAGAATAGGTAGTGTAGGGAAGATTTATTTTATGTGGTATATTGGATGAAGCAAAGCCCGACCACAATACCATAACTGATTTTAGAGGCAGACGATTACAAGGACATTTTTAGAAAATATTCCATGACGTGTTGTTACTTATGGTAGAACAAGGTGTTGGCTGCCTAATCATTTTTTTGCACTAATTAAAAAGGATGGATGCGCGTTTGACGTTGTGTTTTATACAAAAAAGATTCCAGAATATTTTGAATGATGATTTCCAGAGATTCATAGGATTCTATTAAATTATCGTAAAGCTACTAATCTCTTAAACCGTATTTTTAATATTTTCTGTAAAACTTAGCTTTTTTTTTATTGGTGTTGCTCTCTAGTAAGATTCTTAGACCATACGCCATCTTGCCCGTCTGCCATCCATTCTTTTGCCCCTTCGCTAAAATAGTCCACAGGACTAATTTTATACGCTTGGTCGTAACTGGAGAAGGGAGCTGGGAGCCTAGTGCAGTTGTTTTTTATTAATATTTTTAATCCTATTATTTATATTTTTTGATTAAGCCCACTTGACATATTGGGTTTCGTCTTGTTATTTAATGCATGTATAAATCACGCAGTCGACTTGGGATTGGTTTAGGTAGGGACGGGATGTAGATAGGAAATGATGGATAGGAGAGAGAGAGCAAGGGACAGGTCGCAGGGGACACGGGATAGGTCGCAGGGGACAAGGGACAGGTCGCGACCTGTCCGTACTGGTACTGGTGAGGCGACCTGGTCGTACGATTATGTTCATGAATAGATTGCGGCCTGTCTATGGGCTTTGCTTTCCGATATTCGGGGAGGCTGGCACAGAAGTGCCTCCAGCCAATCCGTTTATACCGTTTTGGACAGGAATAACTTGTTGGACTGGTTTCGGTACAAATTCGGTTACTACCTAGCTGAATGGGGATTTCTAGTTTGCTCTATTTTGCAGTTGAATTATTTAGTTACTATAATTCAATTGTTTTAAAAAAATCAGATAGTTTAATACCTGTTGATTCACAGATTTTGTTTAAGGTTTCTACAGGTATTCTGTATTTTTTTTCACTTTTTATTTTACGAGTTGTGCTTTCATCAACATTATGTTTAATTGCGGAGGCATTTTGAGATTTATCTTCTTTAAGCCAAGGGTATAAAGACTCTTGAGTTATGTAGATACAGGTCGCAGGGGATAGGGGATAGGTCGCAGGGGACAAGGGACAGGTCGCGACCTGTCCGTACTGGTACTGGTGAGGCGACCTGGTCGTACGATTATGTTCATGAATAG
>DATGOR010000069.1:0-15298 GCA_035305805.1 Vicingaceae bacterium
TGGTCAGATAATTTTGCCGTCTTTCATGGTGAGTTTGCGGTCTGCCATGTTGGCAAGTTCTTCGTTGTGGGTAACAATTACAAAAGTCTGTTGGGTTTTGTCTCTTAAATCAAAAAAAAGTTGGTGCAATTCTTTTGCTGAGCTTGAATCTAAGTTGCCGGAGGGTTCGTCAGCTAACACCACATCGGGGTTATTGATTAAAGCTCGGCAAACTGCTACACGTTGTTGTTCTCCACCCGAAAGTTCCGAAGGCTTGTGGTGTATGCGGTTTTCCAAACCTAGCAAAGTCAGTAATTCCAAGGCTTTTTTTTCGGCTTCGTGCTTAGCGGTTTTATTAATATAAGCGGGAATACATACATTTTCTAAAGCAGTAAACTCGGGCAAAAGGTGGTGAAACTGAAACACAAAACCTATGTGTTTGTTACGAAATGCTGAAAGTTTTTTATCGGACAGTTGGCGGATGTTTTCTTGGTTAAACAATATTTCGCCTTGGTCGGCTTTGTCGAGGGTACCAATTAAATGGAGTAGGGTAGATTTTCCGGCACCCGAAGAGCCGACAATGGAAACAATTTCTCCGGAGTTAATTGTTAAATCAACGCCTTTTAGCACTTGTAGCGAGCCGTAGCTTTTGTGTATGTTGTTAATGGTTATCATTAATAGTAGTAAAATTCGTCTTGCGTACGTTTGTTTAATTGAATAATCCAACCAACTCTAAACCCGTACAATAAATCGGAACGTACTTCATTGTCGGGCATACCGGTATCGTAATTAAATTTTCTTAAATTTTTGGTCCAACCTTGTGTAATGTCTATTCCTCCATAAAAATTAACCAACCTGTTTTTACTTAAAAACAGATAACCTGCAAATCCATTTAAAGCAAATCCAAAAGAAAACCTATCGTAGCCTTTTTTGTGCTCATCTGTAAGGTTGTTGACAGTTCCTCGGTATTTAATACTTATTTTGTGTTGTAAAAAACCTGCTCCTCCATATACCAAAAAACCGGAATTTTTATTGGGAGCCAACACATTAAACATTCTGCCTGCTGTAAGGAAAAAAGAAGAGCCTCTTTGGTCTAAAAAAACAGCGGTGGTTCTTCCGTCAGCTTTAATTAGTTCGCCATCGCTGGTGGTAATTTGATCTAAAATATCATTTTGTTTTACTTCTGCTCCCCACAAAAAATTTCCTTTAAAACCAACATACCAATTGTTGTGCATTTTTATTCCAAAGCTTCCGCCTACATTATAGTTTGCTCCAAACCTTTCGGCCATATCGCTGCCCGAAAATTGGTAAGCAAAAGAGGCTTTAAAAAGAGGGATGGTTGCTGAAGAATCTTTCACTTCTTCTTTTTCTACATAAAGCTGTCCGTAGCTGTTGGCAAAGACAGCAATAGCGATAAAGAAAATGAAAAAATGTTTGTTCATAACAGCTTAGCTTAAATAGGCAGTCATTTTGCCGTTAGTAAATTCTATGGAAATATGATCTTTTAAGGTAGTGGAAAGCGATAAACCAACATAATGCGTACCGATAGGGTAACGTTTATGATTTCTATCTACCAATACCACGGTGGACATTCGTTTGATATTAAAATCCAACAAATATTTTACACCATAAATTAACGTTTTGCCTGAATTTAATACATCATCTACCAAAATAATTACTTTGTCGTCCAGTTCTTTGGTATCAATGCTTAGTCGGGGTGTTTCGCTAAGCGGATTGTCTTTGTTTACATAAAGTGAAGTAGCAGCAATTTTGATGGATGAAATTTCTTGTAATTTTTCAGTCAGTTTCTTGGCTAGTAAAAAGCCTTTTTTTTCAATTCCGACCAAAACAATTTCTTTTTCCGAATGGTTGTCTTCATAAATTTGAAAGGCAATTCGATTAATTTTTTTAGTGATTTGGTCGTGGGTAAGTATTTTGGTTTTTTGGCTGTTCGGCATGATGTTAAATAATTTTTATTTCAACATTTTGAAAATAGATAAGGTCGCCCTTTCTAATTTTTTTGCGTTTTTGTGTTTCAATATTTTGATGAAGCTTTACTAAGCCATCTTCTACACATTGCTTGGCTTCACCACCGGTATCACAAACTCCGGTAAATTTTAAAAGTTTTATCAGTTCAATATAATCTCCTTTTAACTCAAAAGTTATGGTTTCCATCAATTATTCGTATTCAGGATTAAAATAATTGGTTAGCACATTTGTAAAGGCTTTATTGTCTTCAAAAAATGGATAATGTCCGGTAGATTTAATGATTTCCAAACGAGCATTTTCTAAATTATCAGCAATTAATTGAGAGGAAGCAAACGGAACATTATCCATATCGCCAATTACAATAAGTGTAGGAACAGTAATTTCTTTGATTTTATCCACTACATTGTAATCAAAAAAATGCCTTTCCATTAAATTGCTGGTAAACCAAAACTTGGTAGCGGTTTCTTGTGTGTATTGGTGTAATTCGTAAAGTTCGTCAATTTTAGAGGGGTCGTAAAGGTTTACTTTATCGCCAATTTTCATGGCTTTGGTAAAAGCTTCTGTTTCTCTTTTATCAAAAGCTTTCGACATCATAATTTGTACTAACTCTTTGGTTTCTTCTTCGGTTCTTTTTTTATGCATGTTGCTTACCATCTCTTCATAGAATTTAGTGGTAGCAGGAGCAGGACTAACCAACACTAATTGATTGACGTGGTTTTGATATTTTGCAACATAATTTAACGCTAAAATACTCCCCCAAGAATGACCTAAAAGGGCCATTTTTTCAATATTAAAATGCTTTCTGATGGCTTCAATATCTTCTACAAAAGCATCCATATTAATAGAAGAAGTATCTTTTGGGAAATCGGTTTTTCCACCACCTCGTTGGTCAAAGAAAATGAGTTGATAATCTGCTGCCAATTCATCAAAATAGGGTAGCATGTAATTATGAGATAAACCCGGTCCTCCATGAAGAATTAACATGGGTTCACCACTTCCTTTTATACGGAAATAATGCTGAACGCCATTGATTTCAATAGTTTTTTCTTCTGTTTTAAGCTCAACTTTTTCAGTTGTTTCAGTAGTTGGAACTTCTTTTTGTTCAGAAGTATTGCAAGAAAATATAATCAATGCTGATGTTAGTAAGATAGTCCACTTTAAATTTTGAATCATCATAATGATAGCGTTTTAGTACTAAAAGTAGTGCAGATTTAATTTTGCGTTAAAAGTAATAACATTTTTCAACATTAGAAATTTTTTAACGCTTCAATTGTTTGTGTGGGGTTGGCAGAAGAAAACACAAAACTTCCGGCTACTAAAACATCTACTCCACAATTAACCAGTTGTTGAGCATTTTCGCTAGTAACACCTCCATCAATTTCTATCAATGTTGAAGCGTTTTTTTCAGTAATAAGTTGTTTTAATTTTTTCACCTTGTCGTAGGTGTTTTCTATAAAAGATTGTCCGCCAAATCCCGGGTTAACACTCATTACCAACACTAAGTCTATATCATTTATAATGTCTTCTAATACATTAATATTTGTATGTGGGTTGATGGCCACTCCAGCCTTCATGCCTTCATTTTTAATGGCTTGAACAGTTCTGTGTAAATGAGGACAAGCTTCATAATGAACGGTAAGAATATCGGCCCCCACTTTTTTAAAGTCGGCAATGTACTTATCGGGATTAACAATCATTAAATGTACATCAAAAGGTTTGGTGCTAAATTTTTTGATGGCTTTTATTACAGGCATTCCAAAACTAATGTTTGGAACAAACACACCGTCCATCACATCTATATGAAACCAATCGGCTTTACTATTATGAAGCATTTCAGCTTCTTTTTGCAAGTTAGCAAAATCGGCTGCTAATATGGAAGGGGCTATAAGGTGTTTCATTGATGAATGTGATTTTAAATTCTCGACAAAAGTACGCTAAAACTTAAATTTATTAAATTCTTTCGGGGTGTTTTTAATGCATTTTTTCACACGAATTATTACAAAAAATACAGTAAAAAGAATATTTCTGATTTTAATTAAAACGGAAAAAATACTTAAAAACGATAAAAAAATGGTAACCAATAGGTGTGATAATTCCATCTCACCTATTGCAATTTTTTGCCAAAAAATAAAAACACCTATGTCATTAAAACTGAACAAGAGTAGGGGATTAAGCAATTTTTGGGGTAGTAATAGTGTGTTTTTATTGCTTATTAATCTGCAAATTCTACTTACTAAGATGGTCAAAAAATAACAAAAATTGGTGGTGGTAAGTTGGTAAAACAGCGAAATAAACTACTTGTTTTTGCAGTCGATTTTATCGTATTTATTGTGATAAATTTAGGTAAACAGCCTGATTTAAACCCTTAATAACCAGCCTACTTTTGGACTATAAATTCATTTAAAAAACACAAAAAATTATACATTATGAAAAAGATATTTTTAGTAGCACTTTTAGTAAGTACTCAAATGTTGGTTGTTGCAGGAAATAACAACAATAAGAAAAAAGCAAAAAGCAATCAGAAAATTAAAATTGGTAAAGAACACAAAATGGACTACCAAGGTTTTGTAGAAAAATATGGTACAGATGATACTTCGGTAGCTGTTATTGAAATCTTTTTTGACAAAAGAGAAAATGCAGCAAAAGGACAAATGTCGTTTTTACCATTATCAGGTACTATTGCATTAGTATATCCACCATTAGGAGTAGGTTTAGTTGCTGTATCAACACCACTTTTTGTTAATGGTTTGTTAGTTAATCAAAAATACAATAGAAGAAAGCTGAAAAACATACTGGAAGATTACCACCAAAACAATGAATTACCTGTAAAACTGAAAGATAAAGTGGAAGATTTTATTGATGAAGAACAAGAATACCAAAGATATTACGAAGACAGATTGGTAGAATTATATAAAGTTAGAGTTCAAAATACTAATAAAACTGAGGCTGATATCGAAGCCCAAGCACATAATTAAATCCCTATATTTAATTATATTTCATAGTTTTAGTTTTGGAAATGGCTGTACGAGAAATCGGCAGCCATTTTTGTATTTATAAAACTATCATAGATATTAAAAATACAAGTTTGCATAACAAATACACTTAAAATAAGTTACTTATTTTTGTCGGAAATCAACCAGCTTGTGCAAAAGAAATTTGTAACCAACGTAGCACTTTTGTTATTGCTTAATTTACTCATTAAACCTTTTTGGATTTTTGGGATAGATAGAACTGTGCAAAATCAGTTGCCACAAGATTATGGGATGTATTTTGTGTTGTTTAACTTCTCTTTGTTATTCAATATAATTTTGGATGTTGGTATCACTAATTTCAACAACAAACACATTACGCAAAACCAACAGCTTCTCTCTAGTTATTTCTCAGGAATTACACTTTTTAAGCTGCTACTTTTTGTGGTTTATTTATTGGTAACATTTACAGTAGGTTGGTTTGCCGGCTACGATAGTGAAAGGTTTTACATGCTAGGTTTACTAAGTATTAATCAGTTTTTGATTTCATTTATTCAATATTTACGTTCTAATGTTACCGCTTTGCAGCTTTATACTACCGATAGTTTTTTGTCGGTGCTGGATAAATTATTGATGTCGGTTTTTTGTGCTGTATTGTTGTGGGGAAATTGGTGGGCTATAGATTTCAATATTTTATATTTTGTTTACGCACAGATGTTGGCTTATGGCATTACTGCGGGAGTAGTTTTTGCTATTGTTTTTCAGCAAGCAAAACCCATCAAATTTGCTATTAATTTTTCCTTTCTCAAACAAATTATCCGAAAAACATTCCCTTATGCTTTGTTGGTGCTTACCATGATGTTTTATTATCGCATAGATACCGTTATGCTCGATTTTATGTTGCCTGACGGTGAAACGCAAGTAGCCATTTATGCTCAAGCTTACCGATTAATGGATGCCTTCAATCAATTCGGAGTATTGTTTGCCGGACTGTTGCTACCTATGTTTGCCTTTCTTATTCATGAAAAGAAAAGTGTTGCAGCTTTAGTAAAACTCTCGTTTAATATGCTTTTTGTTTTATCGGTTACAGTAGCGGCATTTATGTTTTTTCATGCTGAAAAGGTAATGGAATTACTTTATAACTACCATGTAGATGATTCATCTGAAATTGTAGTAGTGCTGATGTTTTGCTATGTTTGTATTGCCGCTTCTTACATTTTTGGAACCTTACTAACCGCCAACGGGAATTTGAATTTATTAAATAAAATTGCCGGAGCGGGATTACTAATAAATGTATTACTTAATTTATGGCTCATTCCTTCTTACCATGCTATAGGAGCTGCTATTGCTAGTTTAGTTACGCAGGGAATTATCATTTCGGTTCAAATTATTTCAACAAAAAATATATTTAACTTCTCTATTGATGTAGTTTATTTGTTGCGACTAATGGTGTTTGTTTCAGTCATTTTTGCCTCTTTTTATGCTACAACATTATTTAGTATAGCACTTTTTCCGCAATTGTTGTTGGCCGGAGTAATTGGCTTATCAATAGGATTGGTACTTAAAATAATTGATTTGAAAAGCTTATGGCTAATTTTGAAAAACAAAGTTGAATAAATTAAAGTTATTCCGAAAATGAAAATTCTAACTTCTCACCAAATAAAAGAAGCTGATCAATACACCATTGAAAATGAGCCAATTTCATCTTTGGATTTAATGGCAAGGGCAGGGCACCAATTGTGTGTTTGGTTATTAGAACACATTGAAAATGCTGAAAAAAAGGAGTTTGTTATTTTTTGTGGAATAGGAAATAATGGGGGAGATGGATTAGTGATAGCAAAAGAGTTGCAAGAAAGAAAGTTTGAAGTAAAAATAGTTATAATTGAGTTTTCTAAAAACTACTCACCCGAGTTTAAACATTACTTAGATAAAATTACCAATGAAACTAACATTCATCCTATATTTTTAAATGAAAATAATACTGTTTTTGAAACACAGGGAGACACCGTAATTATTGATGCTATTTTTGGTAGTGGACTAACAAGACCCGTAAGTGGTTTTGTTGCAACCATTATTAATAAAATAAATGCTTTAGGAAAAGAAATTGTTGCCATAGATGTTCCTTCGGGTTTATTTACTGATAAAAGTAATACAGATAATACATCGGCAATAATAAAAGCAGCTAAAACCATTACCATTCAACAACCAAAATTATCGTTTCTTTTTCCTGAAAATGAGCAGTATGTTGGAGATTTTGATGTGGTGAATATTGCTATTCATCCCCATTATTTAAATGAAGTACAAACACCTTATTTTTATACTACTTTTCATGATATAAGGCAAATTGTATTTCCCAAAAGAAAAAAGTTTTCGCACAAAGGAACTTTTGGTCACGCTTTAATAATAGCCGGAAGTAAAGGGAAGATGGGAGCAGCAGTTTTATCCTCAAAAGCAGCACTTAAAACAGGTAGTGGCTTGGTAACTGCCCTAGTACCATCTGTGGGGTTAGCTGTTTTACAAACAGCCGTTCCTGAGGTTATGTGTATTCCTACCACCGAAACAGATTATGTAAATGAATTGCCCGATTTAAGTCCTTTCAATGCCATAGCGGTTGGCCCGGGATTGGGAATGGAAAAACAAACGCAAAACACCATTAAATTATTGATTCAAAATGCTCAACAACCTTTGTTGCTGGATGCTGACGCTCTAAATATTTTAGCCGAAAACAAAACGTGGCTTTCATTTTTACCGGCATATTCTGTTTTAACTCCTCACCCTAAAGAGTTTGAGCGGTTGTTTGGAAAAACTTCTAATAGTGAAGATAGATTAGCATTATTAATCGAAAATGCCACCAAACATCAGCTAGTTATAGTTTTAAAGGGAGCTAATACTGCGGTAGCACTCCCTAATGGAGAGGTCCATTTTAATTCCTCAGGAAACCCGGGAATGGCAACTGCAGGAAGCGGAGATGTGCTTACAGGAATTATTGCCGGGTTATTAGCACAAGGCTATTCTGCTACGGCAGCAGCAATTATTGGGGTTTATTTACATGGCTTTGCGGGAGATATAGCCCAACAAGAAAGTCATGAAGTTACGCTAACTGCATCAGACATCATCCATGCTATTTTCAACTTTTATAGGGCTATAGAAAGGCAATAGCTATCTTAAAGTACTTTAAATTCTACTCTTCGGTTATAAGCTCTATTCTCATCGCTATCATTTGGTACAACAGGTGCAGCTTTGCCATATCCCACAGCAGTTAAACGAGATTTATTGATACCTTTTTCAATCAAGTAATTGATAACAGATTGTGCTCTGCTTTCAGAAAGTTTTTGGTTGTATTGTTCACTGCCTTGGTCATCGGTATGCCCACCAATTTCAATCGATATTTTTGGGTTGTCTTTTAGGATTTCGTAAAGCCTGTCCAATTCGTTAAAAGATTCCGGCATTAAATCAGATTTGTTAAATTCAAAGAAAATATTGTTTAATCGGATAGCTTCTCCTTTTTCAATGGGTAATAAGTACAAGTTTTTATTGAACTCACTATATTCTTTCGTTTCTTTTAAATCAATGTTCTCACTAATAGGGTAGAATTCTTGCTGTTGGGCTACAAAGCTGTATTTTTTTCCAGAGGGTAAAATAATTTTGTAAGCACCTGTTATTGGGTCAGAAGTAGCAACACCTAGTTCAATATTTGCTTCAATATCATAATATTTTATATTGGCTTGCATGGGTTCGTTTGTTTTTTTATTATACACAATTCCTGATACAAAGGTGATAGGGTCAGGTTTTTCAGCATTTTCAATTTTATAGATGTCTCCGGCAGAAGATAAATAAGCCGTCTCTCCTTTTGCATCTAAAAAATAACCGTATTCATAACCTGGTGTATTTACTTTTGGGCCTAAGTTTTTAGGTTTGCTCCAATTAGTCCATGTGTCATCTAATCGTTTGGAAACGAAAACATCAACAGCACCATATCCGGGATGACCATTCGATGAAAAATAAAGCGTTTTATTATCAGCGGCTACAAATGGTTTGGATTCATCACCAAAAGAATTGATGACATTTCCCATATGTTTAGGAGCACTCCATGTGTTGTTTTTATTTAAAAAACTCACATAAAAGTCTTTTTCACCTATAGCGTCCTTTCTTTCTAGTGCCATAATGAGGGTTTTGTTATCGTTACATACAAAATAAGACACGTATTTGTTATCGTTATAAAAGTCTTTTATTTCAATAGGTTTTGGCACTTCCCAACCATTTCGAGTTTTGTAGCTAATAGACAACCCTTGTCCATCTGGTTCTCCGTTTGATTTGTAAGTGTTTGCTACAATGATAGAGTTGTTGTCAGGAGAAACGGAGACGGTAAAGTTTTTACCGGTGTTATTTAATGGACGACCTATGTTTTTTAATGCACTCCATTCTCCATTTTCATTAAGTGTAGCATACCAAATATCTTGGTCGTTATCGGAAGGTCCTAAGTTATTAGGATGATCAGAGCGATTGATGTATAGTGTTTTTCCATCGGGTGAAATAATGGGAGAGAGCTCATCGTAACTTGAGTTTATATCATCACTTAATTTTACTTTTTCTGCAATTTTATCGGCATTTTCAACTAAGTTTAAATTTCGAGGAGATTTTGTAATTTTTAATTCATCTACTTGTATTTCCATTAATCCGCCCGTAAAAAATGCAATTCTGTTTCCAAAATAGCTGTAGCTTCCGCCTTTATAAACTTCTTCATCATTAACGTAATACGTGAGGATATGTCCTGTTTTCACTACTTTTAAGGTATTGTATTTTTTTAGACCTTTATTGATGGATTTATTATCGAGGTAATTAATTTTAAGGTGGTCTTTTTTACTGTAAAAATGGTTTATTTTTAATTGACCATTGGCAGTTACAAAGAACTGTTGGTAATCTTCACCATTTGTGTAAAGAGAAAACAGCATACCATAAGCAAGGTTTTTATCGCCTGAAGTAGCTTTAATTTTCATTTCAATGGTAAAGTTTTCCTCATCAGCATTCAAGTTATTGATGGAAGTAAAAATCCAACGAGAAGTGGTAGTTTTATTTTTAAATACATAATGCCCACCGGAAACTTTGCATGAAATATTTTCATTATCTGCCTGATACCAATTCAATGAATTGTCATCAAATGTTTCATTTATTAAGATTGTTTCTTCTTGTGCAAAAAGGAAGAGATTAGTAAATATAAATGTTAAAAAAAAGGTGATAGATTTTTTCATTTTTTAGTGCGTTTTAATTTTTATCAAAAATAGGGTTACCTATTACATTATAAAATAATGCAAATGACGTATAATGAAATATGATAAAGGAGAGTGAATATAAATACTAAATTTTTACAACAATTACCAAAATATCATCAATTTGTTCGTTAGTTCCTTTCCATTGGTTAAACTTTTCGGTAAGCAGTTCTTTCTGTTTAGTAGGTGGATGTTGATGAATATCCATGAAAAGATTTTTAAGGTTTTTATTCATGAATTTTTTTCCTTTCGGCCCACCAAATTGGTCGGGATATCCATCTGAAAACAAATAAAATACATCTCCCTTTTGCAAAGGGATTTGGTGGAGGTCGTATTCAAAATCATTTGGAGCACTACCACCAATTGGCTGGCGTGACCCCTTAATTTCAAACAATTCGTTATTTCGAATATAAATTAACGGACGGAAAGCACCTGAGTAGGATAAAATATTTTTTTCATAATCGATGCAGGTTAGTGCGATGTCCATACCGTCTTTACTTTCACTGTCTTTATCGTCTTGTTTTAGTGCTTTTTTTATGGAGTTATTAAGTTCTTTTAAAACCAAAGAGGGGTCGGTATTTTTGTTTTCCAATACGATTTGATTCAAATTATTGATGCCTATCATACTCATAAATGCTCCCGGAACACCGTGTCCGGTACAATCAGCAGCAGCTAGAATTATTTTTTTACCAATCTTCTCAAACCAGTAAAAATCGCCACTTACTACATCTTTTGGTATAAAAAGTATAGAAATAAAATCGAGGAACTTATCTAATTTAGTTGCTTTAGGTAATATAGCTTCCTGAATTTTTTTTGCGTAATTAATACTGTCAGTGATGTTTTTATTAGCTATTTCAATAATTTTCTTTTGTTTTTCGAGGGTAGAATTTATTTGCTCTACTTTTTCTTTCTCTTCGCGTAATTCTTTAGTTCTTTCATCCACTTTTAGTGTTAAAAGCAATTGTTCTTTTTTAAGTTTTTTGGTACGGTAGTCCATTATGAAGTAAAAACTTAACAGAATAGTAATGACAGTAGCAACATAAAACCAAGTAGTTTGCCACCAAGGAGGAGTTATTGAAAAAGAAAAAGTTAGCGGTTGTTCTGTCCATACGCCATCGGCATTTTTCGCTTTAAGCATAAAAGTATAATCGCCTGGTGGAATGGCAGTATATACCGCTTTGGGGTCGGTAGTAGTTGGTAGCCAATTATCATCTAAACCATCCAATTTATATTGGTAAATAACTTCCTCGGGGTTGGTTAAAGAAACTCCTACGTATTCAAAAATTAAATTGTTGTTTTTATAATCTAAAGAAAGGTTTAAAGGAAGGTTGTTCTCGGTCTTTCCAAAAGTTTCCCAATTCACATCAATGAAATTCAATTTTATTTTTTTTAACGACAGGATAGGAGGAAGGAGGTTTTTTAAATCTTTGTTTTTGTTATAAATAAATAAACCATCAATTGTTCCAAAAAGCATTTCATTTTCGTTCAGAATTTCTGCGGCATTTAAGTTACATTCTACCCCATTAAAACCTTTAGTCTTAGTATAGTTTTCTATTTGAATTGGAATAGTTGAATCAGCTAAATGATTATATACAGAGGAAAGAGTTATTTTGTCAACACCTTTATTGGTGCCCGTCCAAACGTTTTGGTTAAAGTCTTTTTTGATGAAATATATATTTTCAGAAGAAAGTTGGTGTTTTTCGTTTATTTTCAGTAACACTTTGTTTCCATCATAAATGTAAACCCCATCATTTGTTCCTATCCAAAGTAGTTCATTATCAACAAAAAAGCTTCTTGCTCTTGTGCAATTTATTCCTTGTCCACTGCCAATAAATTCGTATTTATTTTCTGAAATTTTGTAAATCCCATTTTCAGAAGCAATGTAAAGGTGTTTTTTATACTCAATGATATTATAAACGGAAGCTTTTGGTGAGTTTTTAACTAAACTAATGCTATCATTTTTAAATTGATAGAGTCCGCTTTTACCACCAAAAAAAATGTTGTTTTTTGATTGAAAGGAGGTGTATATATCTTCGTTTATAACATTTATTTCAGAGGTGTTAGTAATGGGTGAAAAAATGTTATTTGATAGCTTGAATAATCCTTTGTTGGTGCCTAAAAAAATGATGTTATTAATGGAGGTGATATGATACACATAGTTGAATAGATTTTGGTCTCCATAGAAAAATGTACTAGAAACTTTATTGTTTTCAATTATTTGTAAGGCAACACGATTGGCAGCATAGATTTTTTTGTTGTGGTAATAAACAGCATTAATATAATTGTTTTCTAGCCCGGAGTGTTGATTGTAATAACTAAAGTTAGGAACGTATTTTACTAACCCGGAGCCAATTGTTCCTAGCCAAAGATTATTCTCTAAATCGTTATAAACACACCAAACTCTTTTGTAACTAAAACCATTTTCAGTGGAAAAAAAAGAATAAGAATAATTATCTAAATCTATAAAATATAACTGATTGTTTAAAGCTCCTAATACTAACTTATTGTTATGAATTACAGAGGATGTAAAAGTAAGGTATAATCCTTCAACCGTAGGTAAATCAATACTTGATAATTGATGGTTATTTGCCAAATAAAGACCATCTAAAGTTCCGATGAAAATATCATTATTTTTTCCCTCATTGATGGTTTTGATATAGTTTGTTTTTAAGCTACTATTTTCTTGATTATAAGAAGTTATTTTTTCATCTTTATCTATTATAAATATCCCGTCTTTTTGCGTTCCAATCCAAAGGTTATTTTGAGAATCACTGAAAATAGCAGTTATCCAGGCCTTATCTAAAATTTCATGATTAAAATCTTTTTTAACAATTGAATCAAGTTCTTGATTATAAATATAGAGTCCTTTTTTACAACCAAAAAATAGTTGATTGTTTTTAGAATAGCTAATGTAGAAAGGAATATCTTTTAAAAATGTTTTTTCAACGGTTTCTAAATCATTATTTAATCTATTTATACCAGAATAAGAACTACACCAAACCTTATTGTTGAATATTACAATGGAAAAAATTACACTACTGCTTAATCCGTGTTTCTCTTTTATACTTTTAAATTGATAACCGTCAAATATACCTAGACCTCCTCCATTGGAACCAAATAATAAATAGCCTTCTTTGGTTTGATTGATGGATAAAATATCAGCTTGTTCCAACCCATCTTCCACATTGTAATTTAAGAAATTATAGGTTTGTGCTACAAGGGTGTGAGCAAATACAAAAAGGAATGATAAAGTGATGAATCTTGTCATGGTGTTAAAATAAAAAAAGAGCGTTACTCATATTATAAATAGAACGCTCTTCTTTTTTGTGCTAATGTAGGTTATTGTTTAACAAGCTTCTTTACAATTATTTTGTTATTCATTTGAATTTGAATAAAATAAATTCCATTTGATAGTTGGTCGGTAACTAATTCAATGGTATTTTTTCCTTTATTAATTTGTTGACGTTTTTCGCTAACAATACTACCGGTATAGGACGTTAATCGAATGGCAGCATTACTTGATGTTTCAGACTGAATTACCAAGTTCACATTGTTTTGAGTAGGATTAGGCATTAATTCTATAGCCGTCTCTAAATCGTTGTAAACACTTACTGAAGTTGTAATATTGGTATCTAAAATATATACTCCTGCACTGTCAATGTAAAAGTTTAAAGAATCGAAGTTGTTATTGGTAACAGTTATATTTATTGTGTAAGTTGAATCATTCGGTAAACCCGGTATATCAGCAGTAACAATAAAGCTTGCTCCAACATTAAGTCCTGTAAAATTATAACCACCATTTCCGTCTGTTGTTGAAATTCCAACGGTACCACCCGGGGACTGGTTTACAGTAATGTCAATATCAGGAATAGGGTCTCCTAGGGCCTTGTCGTTAGGGTTAGATTTTCTTAATGTACCAAAACTTCCCAAATCGTAAACAAAACCACTCAATGCGCCATTTCCTGTTTGAGGAACTGTTGGTACTAAAGTTATATCTTTTCCTGTAAGTGTTTGATTAGTACATGATAAGTTAAAAACCCAAGCACTATCCCAATTTACATGGTCGTTAGGAGAGCCATAATAAGTGCTTACAGTATTAGGTAGATTGGTAGAGCTTTTAATTATAAATTGTTCTTCAGGTAAATAATCAAATAGGTAGTTACCTGCTGCATCAGTCATAGTTGAATCAAATAACTCAAATTGACCTAAAGGTTTTACTTTATACAAGTACAATGGAGTATTTGCAGCTGGTGTTGAGTTAATGTCAGCTACTGTTCCCGAAATAGAAATTTGGCAATCGCAATAATTATCGGCTTGAAAAATCCCCGAGGTGTTTCCTGAGATGGATAAAACTCCATTGCTAACGCTTGTAGTGTAAACAGTATCTCCTATGCTAACAGGTAAAACGGCAATGTTTTCGATAAAGAAAGGCATTATAGCTGCTGTATCCGCACATGAAGTAAGCATGTTTTGGTTGGTTTTAAAAAGAAAATAACCTTCACTCATTTGACCTCCGGTTTTTTCTTTGAGTAACAATATTCCTTTATCATCTGTAGGAGCTAATCCCAAAGAATATCCGGTATTGGTTGGGGTGTCAAACAATTGATGACTAGCGGTTATGATACCATTTTTGTCAATTCTTGTTAAGTAAGTAGAACTATTAAAATCCTCCATGCTTATGATAATATTTTCATTTTTATCCATAATAATTTGTTTGGGATAAATACTGATTGAAGGAAGGTAATATCTTCTGGTATAGTTTACGGCTCCGGTAGATTGATCAAAATTCAAAAGAAACAACATGTTTGTTTCGGTTGCTGTAATGTTAATTTCACCTACAATAGTGGCACTACCATCTTTCATAGGATACAATTTGGAAATGCCCTTGTATTCACTGGGACTAATAGTATCGTTGCCCGGTAAGTTAGTAAGTGTAAAAGGTATATCCCAAATGATGTTGCCATTAACATCTGTTTTGAAATAACGTAAACTCATATTCATATTGCCGTAAATATCACCCGCAAATAAATAATCGCCATCATTAGCCATCGCACCGGTTCTAATATTTAATTGGTTTGTATCAGAGCCTTCCAT
>DATGOR010000070.1:0-4647 GCA_035305805.1 Vicingaceae bacterium
AAAAGAACGTTCGGTGCTTGAAACAGACAGCTATGGAGAAAATTTATTCCTCTTTTGAGGCAATTCAACATGATTTAATTACAAAAAAAACTACCTGCAAAGCCATTGTAGAAGGCTATCTTCAACGTATTGAAGCCAATAAAAACCTCAATGCTTTTTTAGAAGTTTTTGCTGATGAAGCTTTACAGAAAGCCAAAGAAATTGATGGAAAAATAACTCAAAATACTGCCGGTAAATTAGCAGGAATGGTCATTGCTATAAAGGATAATATTTGCTACAAACACCACAAAGTTTCTGCTTCCTCAAAAATTTTAGAAAACTTCGAATCACTATTTAGTGCCACTGCTGTAGAAAGGCTATTGGCTGAAGATGCTATTATTATTGGCCGAACCAATTGCGATGAATTTGCCATGGGAAGCTCTAACGAAAATTCTGCTTTTGGTAATGTGCTTAATCCTATCGACAACAACAAAGCTCCCGGAGGTTCATCCGGAGGTTCTGCCGTTGCAGTTAAAGCCAATTTATGTTTGGTAGCTTTAGGTTCCGATACAGGAGGTTCCATTCGTCAACCTGCTTCATTTTGTGATGTGGTAGGATTAAAACCTACTTATGGAAGAATTTCTAGAAATGGATTAATTGCTTATGCTTCCTCTTTCGACCAGATAGGTCCGTTTACTAATAATGTTGCAGATGCGGCTTTGGTAATGGAAATTATGGCAGGAAAAGATAACATGGATAGTACTTGTTCTAAAAAAGATGTGCCTCCATATTCCAATCATCTTAATGATAAAAAAACTTATAAAATAGCGTATTTCAACAGTTGCATAGAAAATGACGGATTAGACTCGGAAATTAAAGCTTCCTTTATGGCTTTTGTTGAAAAATTAAAAGCCAACGGACACACCATTGAAGCAGTAGATTTTCCTTACTTGGATTATTTAGTTCCTACTTATTATGTTTTAACAACTGCTGAAGCTTCATCTAACCTTGCCCGTTACGATGGTGTACATTTCGGATACAGAAGTCCTAATGCAATTGATTTAGAGTCAACATATTTAAAATCTCGGTCAGAAGGCTTTGGCACGGAAGTAAAAAGAAGAATTATGTTGGGAACTTATGTGTTAAGTTCCGGTTTTTACGATGCTTACTACACTAAAGCACAAAAAGTTAGAAGAATAATAAAAACTAAAACTGAAGAAATTCTATCATCCTACGACTTTATTCTTTCCCCTACTTCTCCCCACACGCCATTCGATTTAGGCAAACAAATAGATGACCCTATCAAAATGTATTTAGAAGATATTTATACGGTACATGCTAATCTAACAGGACTGCCTTCTATTTCGTTACCGCTTAATACTCATTCAAACGGATTGCCTTACGGATTTCAGCTAACAGGAAGAAGTTTTGAAGAGGCTTCCTTGCTTAGCTTTTCACATCAACTGATGGAAAACAAAAATTAATTTTCTTCGTTTATTAGCAGTATGAAACATTTTGTCAATATAATTTTAAGTTTATTTATTTCTATTTCAGCAATTGCCCAACAAGATACTTCGGCAGTAGAAGATTATGAAATTTTACCTGACGATCCTGTGCTTTATCAAATTGACAGCATGATGATGTCCGGATATTTCGAAAACTTGGGGTTTAATGACCATGTTTATAAAATTGATAACTACAACCCTGATTCTGTAACAATTTATGACAGCATTGTATATGCAAAACGTTTTGCAAAAATTAATGCTCAATCGCCATTTTCATTAGTATATAATGATATTGTAAAAGCTTATGTAAACTTATACGCCAAACGAAGAAAAAAAACCACCGGGCGTATGTTGGGGTTAGCCCCTGTTTATTTTCCTATATTTGAAGAACATTTAGATAAACACAACCTTCCTTTAGAATTAAAGTACCTGCCTATTGTAGAATCGGCTCTTAATCCGAAAGCAAAATCGAGAGTGGGAGCAACAGGCTTGTGGCAATTTATGTATGCCACGGGAAAAATGTACGGATTAGAAGTAACTTCCTATTATGATGAAAGAAGTGATGTTTACAAAGCTACTGATGCCGCATGTCGATTTTTAAAAGACCTTTATAATATGTACCACGATTGGGATTTGGTATTAGCTGCCTACAATGCCGGACCGGGCAATGTAAACAAAGCTATCCGCAGATCCGGAGGAAAGAAAACTTATTGGGAAATTCGCCCTTATTTACCTCGAGAAACGCAAGGTTATGTTCCTGCTTTTATTGCCGTAAATTACGTAATGAACTATGCCAAAGAACATAACATCTATCCCATAGAACCTGACATAACATGCTTAAAAGTTGATACCGTTAATGTAAAACAACACCTATCTTTTGAGCAGCTTTCTACGTTTTTGGAACTGCCTGTAGAATACATTGCTTATTTAAACCCTTCTTACAAGCATGATTTTATTCCCAACACTAAAACTGCCAATACGCTTTGTTTGCCCGCAGATAAAATCGGTATTTTTTTAATGAATGAAAAAACTATTTATGCTTTAAAAACACAACAAGATATAAAAGATAGTATTGCTGCTGCCCAAAACATAGATAATATTGATGAAAAAAGAAGCGGTAACGAAATCATTTACACCGTAAGAAGTGGCGACTTTTTAGGGAAAATTGCAGAAAAATACCATTGTAGAGTAAGTCAAATAAAAGATTGGAACAATTTATACAGTGATAGACTTAATGTAGGGCAAAAACTAAAACTTTACCCTAAAGCAAGTTACATGGCTCAAAACAAATCCAAACAAAAAGTAGAAAAAGAAAAGCTCCATTCGTACGATGGAAAATACGAATACTATACCGTAAAACAAGGAGATAATCTATGGGATATTGCCAATCAGTATGATGATGTTACGTTAGAACAATTGCAAGAACTAAACAAAGATATAGATTACAAAAATCTTAAATTAGGTACTAAACTTAGAATTAGAAAAGTAGGATAAGCTCAACATTATGAAATATCAACCACTCTTTTTACTTTTAATCATATTATCCACTTTTTTTTACGCTTGTGAAGAAACGAACGAACGAGTGCTTCCAAGAATTTCGGGTAAATCGGGCAACTTATTAGTAGTAGTAGATACCGGTTATTGGAACCATCAAACAGGCGAGGCCATTCAAAATGCGTTTATGCAAACTCAAATAGGATTACCACAACAAGAACCTATTTTTGATGTCATCCATGTTCCTCATAGAGCTTTTGCTAGGATTTTACAAACTAATAGAAACATACTAATGGTAGAAATTAATCCCCAAGAAAAGTCTGCCATTAGCATCAAAAAAGATGTTTGGTCAGATGGTCAAATAGTGGCTACCATTTTAGCAAAAAATGATAAAAATGCCGCAGAAATCATTGAAAAAAACACTCAAAACCTAATTGATTATTTCAATGAAAAAGAAATAGAACGTTTACAAAAAAAATACAGGGTTAACAGCACTAGTAAACTATCAAAGCAATTGGAAGAAAAGCTAAACCTTTCCATGCATGTGGACGATTTGTTTTACATAGCAAAATCCGATACTAATTTCTTATGGCTACGAAAAGAATTTTCGGTGGGCGAACATCCCATTAGTCAAGGTTTTATCATTTACACCTATCCTTACGATAACGACAGTATTTTTGATGTAAAACAACTGACTTTAAAAAGAAATACCATTACTAAAAAACACATCCCCGGAGGTGCTGAAGGTTCTTATATGACAACTTATGAAGAATACATTCCCGCAGAACGTGAAATTAATTTAAAAGGTAACTACTGTAAAGAATTACGAGGATTATGGCACATACAAGGCGATTTTATGGGTGGCCCATTTGTGAGTTACTCCTTGGTGGATGAAAAAAGAAACAGAGTAATTACCATAGACGGCTATGTTTATGCCCCCAACTTCGACAAAAGAGAATACCTTAGGGAATTACAAGCCTTGGCATTAACGGTGAGCTTTTGATTTGACACAAACATCACAAACAACTGATTTACAAAAGAAATTAAGTTTTAAAAATCGCCTGAATTTTTAAAAAATTCTTAAATTCTAAATTAGAAATCCTTATTCCATTTACAATAATTGTATTTTTGATGTTTAATTGATAAAAATGTCAGACAGTTTAGTCATTATACCTACTTACAACGAAAAAGAAAATCTGGAGAAAATGATACGCAAGGTATTTTCTTTGGATAAAGAATTTCATGTTTTAATAGTGGATGATAATTCTCCTGACGGCTCTGCTCAAATTGTAAGAAACTTACAAAAAGAATTTCCTCAAAAACTACATTTAGAAGAACGCAAAGGTAAATTAGGCTTAGGAACTGCCTACATACACGGTTTTAAATGGGCATTAAAAAATAACTACGAGTACATTTTTGAAATGGATTGTGATTTTTCGCACAACCCTGAAGATTTAATTAGACTTTATCATGCTTGTGCTACCGAAGGTGCTGATGTTGCTATAGGTTCGCGATATGTAACGGGTGTAAATGTAGTAAACTGGCCTATGGGTAGAGTGTTAATGTCTTATTACGCCTCAGCTTATGTTCGGTTTATAACCGGCATGAAAATTAGAGACACCACTTCCGGTTTTAAATGCTATAAAAGAAAGGTGTTAGAAAAAATTAG